>CAZZAH010000074.1:8616-12544 GCA_964652115.1 uncultured bacterium
AGCTCACCGAGCGAGCGCGGCAGCTCCTTGGTCGAGAACTGGCACCCGAGAAGTCCGAGCAATCCCATGGCGAGGAGAATCCTTCCGCGCGGCACGGCGTCGCTAGGCCTGCGGGCGAACCGGCGTCGACGCGCTCTCGCCGACGACCGTGGTCCAGGGCCGCACCGTCCACTTCGCGATGAGGCCGTTCTTCACGTAGGGATCATTGCGCGCGAAGCTCGCCGCCACCTCCGGCGAATCGCCGCGAAAGAGCAGCAGGGCGCCGTCGACCGGATCGGCCAGGGCACCGCCGAGAACCAGCTCGCCGCGATCGTGCGCGGCCCACGCCATCGTCAGATGCTCCGCGCGGTAGGTGCCTCGGCGTTCGAGATAGTCGGGCGTGGTCTCGTACATCAAGAGGTAGTGCATCGACGCTCCTTTCTTCGCGATCGGCAGACGAGAGAAAGCCGAGGGATCGCTCCCCCGGCTTTCTCCCTCATCGAAGTGCTCGTCCTACCGGCTACAGCTCGCTGCCTCCCGCACCGCGGAGAGCGCTCCGCGCGAGCGATTGGGTCAAGGTGAAGCTGTCGATTCCGAGCGAGTGAGCCGCGCGCTCCGGATCGCCCGACTCCGCCTCCGCGAGAACGAAGCGCTCCACCGCTTGCCGCAGCTCGCGCGCGTTGCCCGGCCACTGATGCTCCGCGAAGAAGCGCACCATCGCATCGGGGAGCGGCTTGGCCGCGAGACCGAAGCGCTGGCGCGTTTGATCGGCGAAGTACTGCATCAGAATCGGCAGGTCGGTCCGCCGAGCGTGGAGCGAGGGAAGCGCGATCGTCACTCGACCCACCAGCCGCCGCAGCTCGCTGCTGCGCGCGTTGAGGGTCCCGGGGAGCACGTTCGACAAGGCCGCACGCATTCCGCCGCTTCCGTTCCGGCTCGACTCGGTCACGCCGTACTTCGTGGCGCCGATCAACCGCACGCGGTCGTTGTTCTCGTTGTGCTCGATCCACGCGAGCAGGCGCCGCTGAATGGCCGGCGGCAGCTCCGTGATCTCGTCGAGAAAGAGGGTGCCCGAGTTGGCGGCGGACAGAAGCCCACCGTTGCCCGGCCCGTCACCGAAGAGCTCAGCGGCGATCACCGACTCCGCCAGCTCGGCGCAACGGAAGAAGATGAAGTGCCCCGCGCGCTGGGACCAAAGATGGATCAAGCGCGCGAAGCTCGACTTTCCCGTTCCCGCCTCGCCGATCAGAAGAACCGGCACGCCGAGCGGCGCGGCGAGTCTCGCGAGGACCAGCGCGTTCTGGAACTCCGCATCGTGGCCGACCAGCCCGAGACGTCCCGCCGACTCGACCTCGGAGGCGGTCAGCGTGATCCGTGGCAAGGGATCGGCCGTCGCCTCGACCGGAATCGGAGCACGCGCCGGAGCCTTGCCTTTCTGGTCGGGCAACCGCTCCAGAAGCCTACGAGCTTCACGCATGACCGGAGCGTCGGTGAAGTTCATGAAGGGCCGGGTCACCGCCGGCACCCTGCTCGCCGCCACGTCTGGGGAAAGCTCTCCGAGCAGCGCGTCCAAGCGAACTCGCGTCAGCTCGAAGCGCGCCCGTTCGTAGGTCTCGCCCAAGCGATCGAGCGATTCGCACGCGGAGCGCACGCGCTCGGCCGCACGGGCCAGATTCCCGTTCGCCTCATCGCACGCCGCGAGCACGCGCTCGGTCACTGCCGCTTCGTAGAGGTCGCCGAACTCGCGTGCGCACTGAATCGATTCCATCGCGAGGACACGAGCTTCGTCGAATGAACGATCCGCCACCGCGACCTCGGCCTGACGGCGACGAATCTCGAACACGAGGTCGCCGGTCGGCGAGATGTTCCGCGCCAGGCGAAGGCCTTCACGCAGAAGCACGCGCGCCCGCTTCGTGCGGCCCGCGAGCATGTGCATCTCGCCCAGGTACTCGAGCGCCAAGGCATGCGTCCGCGGAGAGTTCATCCGCTTGCCCTGCCGGATCGCCTGGAGCAGGTGCCCCAAGGCTTCGCGGCTGTGGCCGGTCCGGATTTCGATCCACCCGAGAGCGAGGAGGATCGTGGTCGTGCGCTTCGCTTCGCCCATCTGGCCCGCGCGGGTGAGAGCCTGATGGAGGAGCGAGCGTCCGCCCGCGAGATCGCCTCGCTTGCCGCGCAGAACGCCGAGGTTGATCATCGCCGCCAGCGCCTTGTCCGATTGACCCATCTCCTCGTAGCGGAAGCGGGCCTCCTGGTAGAGCGCGTCGGCCTCATCCCAACGGCAATCCTGGAGCTGCGTGTTGGCGATGCCGAGCACGGTGTCGGCCACGCCTTCACGCGAGTGGAGCTGCTTGTAGAGCTCGAGCACGTCTTCATACATCTCGCGCGCTTCGGAGGGACGCCTAAGCGCGTAGGTCGACTGGGCGACGACCGTGGCAATACGAGCGACGAAGATATTGGGCTGAATCTTCTGCGTTCCGAAGAAAGCACGTCCGAGCTGGAGCACCTGCCGGTAGTTGCCGGTCCGATGCAGCACACGAAGCTGAAGCAGGAACCGCCAAAGCGCGTTCCGTTCCTTCCGCCCGACGTAGTGGCGCTTGAACGCGCGCATCTGCCCGCGAGGCAGAAGTGGACGCGTGGCCGCTTCGTTCACGACCTCGGGAGTCGGCTCCTTTGGGCGTTGCTCGCGCTTCTTCTCGTCGGAGCGTCCGATCGGCAGGATCGGCGCGCCGAGCAGTACATCCGCCTCGGGAATGCGGCCGAGACCGATCAAGGCCTCGGCGCGAAGGAGGCGAACGTCTTCATCCCACTCGTTCGACGGCAAACGATCGAGCGCCTCGATCGCCGACACGAACGCGGATGCGGACACGTAGATGCGAGCCAGTTCGAGCGCGGCGCGACGACCGGAGGGTCCGCCGGGCAGAGACTCGAAGGGCTGTGAACCTGGTTGGGGTATTGGTGCTGACATTCGTTCAACCTCGCTAACGCAGGAGCCAGAGGTTGAGTGCGCGCAGGACCTGCATCGTCAGCCAGCTCACCGTGACGACGTCGGTCGGATTGTCCTCCCCGTGGTGAGTGATTCCAGGAGGTTGGGGTTCATCGCCCTTGCCACCATCCGGCGTCGCTTCCGGCTCCTCGAACGGCGTTCCGTCGCCATCACCCGAGGGCGTGGGCTTCGACTCGGGTCCGCGCGCCAGACTCAGCGTGGGACCCGCGATCATCAGCAGAGCGAAGAGCAGGCTCGTTAGCATCGACGCACACCACTTCGCCGCCGAGAGACGGGACAGTTTCATTGGCTGCCTCCCTTTCCAGTTTCGCCCCAGGCCTCCTGCCGAGACCGATCCATGTTTCTCCAAGGCCGACGAGGCCCAGAGAAGCACGGCGGGCTTCCCGCGAGCTTATGTTCGTGCTTGTTGGGGGGACGTGGCGCCGGTTCGACGCACAGAGGCACCGCGGCATGGGGCAGATCGTGGCAGCAAACGTTCGTTGGGAGGAGATGCGCTGCCAAGCTCCGTCACCGGTTCCCGCTCGACGAACCGACTTCGATGTCTCGTGGCGTGCCCCGAGCGGCTTTGGGAACCCTGCCCAGTAGTGTCCGAGGGTTCGGGGTGGCCGCTATCTACGCTTCAGAGATTCACCGTGGGAAGAGCGTAGGCAGGAGGTCGGGAGCTGTCAAATTTTGATTGGACTCGCTCCGGCCCCAAAGTGCGCGTCCGATGATCCTGCTCGGCTCAGACCGGGCCGAGTGGACGACGGGGAGGAGGCGGGAGCTCGACCTCGATCGGATCGCCCGGACGGACCGGCCCGCCGGTCATGACGATCGCCATGATGCCGGCCTTCCGGATGAGCTCGCCGTCGGGTGTGTGCTCGAGCACCGCTTCCATGAGCCCGGGCGCGATTCCGTCAAGCTGGGCGCAGGGATTGCGGAGGCCGGTCACCTCGACGATCGCCT
>CAZZAH010000075.1:0-10633 GCA_964652115.1 uncultured bacterium
ACCATGACGTACATCTCGCCCGCCGCGTCCTGCCCGAAGCCCTTGACGTAGTGACCGAGGCGACCGCTGTCGTTGTCGATCGCGACCTCCTCGACGTTCCACGGACTGCCGACCGGTCCTCCCGGCGCGCGCAGACTCAGAAGGAGGCCGTCGGGAGCTTCCTCGTCGTGACTGAAGTCGCCGAAGATGTAGCGCCCTGAGAGCTCCGACATGGCGCTTCCGCGATACACGTAACCGCCGACCACGGCCGCGCCCCATCCGCCTTCGCTATCGAGGTTCAGGTACTCGGCGATGGGCGGAACGAGCGGATCTTGCCGGTACCCCATGTTGGGGCAGATCGCCGGCGAATGATCGGGATCGTTGGGATCGAAGCAGTGCGAGCCTTCGCGGATGTTCCAACCGTAGTTCTTGCCCAGCTCGACGTGATCGACCTCTTCCCAACGATTCTGGCCGGCGTCGCTGGCGTAGAGCCAATGGCCGCCGCCCAGGTCGAACGACATGCGGTAGGGATTGCGGAAACCGTAGGCGTAGATCTCGTCGCGACCTTCGCGCCCCATGAACGGATTGTCCGGGGGGGCCATGTACGGTTGCGCGGTATCGATGTCGATGCGAAGAATATCGCCCAGGATGTTGGTCACGTCCTGCGCGTTCCCGATCTTCGAGTGACCACGACCGACGTCGTTGGCGTTTCCGCCGTCACCGAACGCGATGTAGAGGTAGCCGTCCGGTCCGAAAGCCAGCGACCCGCCGTTGTGATTCATGTACGGCCAGTCCTGTTCGAGAATCACCTGCTCCGACGCCATGTCCGCGAGATCCGGATCGGACTCCTGCGCCACATACTCGGCCACACGATTGGTGTGATCCCAGTCATCGGGCGCTTCGTCGCGAAGCGGCGCGCTGTAGAAGACGAAGAATCGACGATTCTCGGCGAAGTTGGGATGGAAGGCGAGGCCGAGCAATCCGCGCTCGTCGTAACCCGGATCGAGCTCCACCATCCGCGCGCTGATATCGAAGAAGGGGTCGGCCAACACCTCGCCCTGGCTGTTCAGGATCCAGATCTTTCCGACCTGATCGACGATGAAGCGGCGATTGCTGCCGTCGGGTGGAGAGATCAATTGAACCGGCGACGAGAGATTCCTCGCCACGGACGAAACCCCGACTTCGACCGACGAGCGCGCGTTGGTGGGCACCGCCACCGCGCAGACGATCACCAGGCAGGCAAGAGCGGCGGATCGCGTGAAGATCGACATGATGCACTCCTTTGACTTGGCGTCCTGCGTACGGTTGGCGGTGCCCCCGACCGCCGACTCGCTCTATCGGTAGTTCATCTTGATGCGGCCCCAGCTCGGCCTCTCGATCGGGGTCGGTGACTCGACGGAGATCGTTCCGTGCATCCCCATCGAGCAGTGGTATTCGCAGAAGTAGGTGAAGGTGCCGGCCTTGTTGAAAGTGCGTACGAACTCGTCGGCCTTCTCGAGGTCACCCGAATCCCAGAGATCATCCTCGAAGCAGTCGAACGATCCGCTGGTGGTGGTGTGGGTGTCCTTGTCCTTGTTGACCCAACGGACGGTGTCGCCCATCTGCACCGTCAGCGAATCAGGGTGGAAGAGATCGTCCGAGCCCATCGTGACGACCCAAGTACCGGCCTTCGCATCACTCCAGACGCCGACGAGTGCCAGATAGAGCACGAGAATGGAGCCGGCGCGCTTCAGAAGCGGTGCATTCATCATTAATCCTCCGTGTCTCGGGGTTCCTTCGGGACATTCGCGCGATTGGGCGCGAACTCGTCCTCCCCTAGAGACGCGAGGGCAAACGGCGTGCCGGTCCACCACGGCTTGACCGTGCGAGGCAACCGAAGCTCGAGTTGACATGCTGGCGTGGGTGGAGAAATTCGTCGAAGGACGGCGGACCCCGCTGGTCGAAGCTGGAAGCCGCCGGTGAGGGCTCGATGCGGGGGTAAGTTCTACAAGTTAGCTTGTAGATTCGACAGGAGGCGGCGGCGTACCGCGTCCGCAGGCGCAGATGGATCAGGAAGGCCGGCTAGGACCTTTCGTCGCCGCTGCGCGAGGCGGAGCCGCCGGTCGGCCGGCCCCAGTCGTCCTTGCCCGCGTCGCGGAACTCGAGCACCTTAAAGCGCCGCTTCATCCGATCGCGCTTCCACCGGCGATACATCCCCTGGCCCGGGAAGCCGCGCAGGAAAATCCAGCCGAAGAGCAGGCCACCCAAGTGCGCGTAGTGCGCCACGCCGCTGTTGCGGCTGAAAACGGTCGAGTAGAGCTCCATCAATCCGTAAAGCGCGACGAAGAACTTGGCCGGAATCGGAATGATGAAGTAGAGGAGGATCGGTCGATTCGGGAAGGTGAGCCCGTAGGCGAGCAGTAATCCGAAGACCGCGCCCGAGGCGCCGATGGTCGGCGTGTTCGACTGCAGGTTCACCAGCACGCTGCAGATACCCGCGCCGATGCCGGTGAAGAAGTAGTACTTCACGAAGCGGGGCGTTCCCCAGAGGTACTCGAGCTCGCTGCCGAACATCCAAAGCGCGAGCATGTTGAACAGAATGTGGAGGAAGCCGCCGTGGAGGAAGAGGTAGCTCGCCAACCGCCACACTTGCCCGTGCAACACGAGCGAAGGGGTGAGCTCGAGGAAGTTGTCGAGGACGTGGCGGGTCAGGAGCTGGAGTAGGAAGAAGATCACGTTCCACGCGATCAGCATCTTGACCGCGCTCGACAGCGATGCCCCGCTGAAGAAGCCGCCTTCCGATTGGTAGCGGTATGCGCTCATCGTCTCCTCTTCCGATTCTCGCTTCGGTCCGTTCGCGTCTGAGAGCTACTCGCGTCCCGACCAGGTCTCGCCCATGAAGCAGTTGCCCTGAAAGACGGCACCATCCTCGATGCGGAAGGCGCGAGCGTAGACGTCCCCTTCGAGGCGCGAGCCGGCGAGCAGTTCGACGCTTTCGCGGGCGCGCACGTTTCCCTTCACGTGTCCCGCGATGCGCGCCTCGTGCGCCCGGACCTCGGCCGTGAGGTGCGCGCTCTTCCCGATCATCAGCGGTCCGCTCACCACGAGACTCCCCTCCAAGCGTCCATCGAAGTGGAGACTCCCCTCGACGTTCAGCGTCCCCTCGAATTTCGCTCCGGCGCTGACTACGGTATCGGCCAGGGCTTTTTCCTCGACTACCGCTTTCGATTCCCGACGAAACATCTGGGACCCTCATGCGTTGCGTGTGCTGCGTTGAGGGAACGAGGAGAATTCCTCCCTCCCTGGAAGGCCTGCGCCCGAGGGATCGGGCGTCGTTATCCTAGCCTCCCGCGGCGGTCGTGCGCTAGCTAGCGTGTCAGGGTCTTGAGGACCACGAGCGTCCGGTCGTCGTCCCACGCGCTGTCGCCGGCGTAGGCTTCGACGTCCCGCAAGATGTCGTCGACGATCTCGCGCGCAGACAGCCCCCGTCGCTCCTCCACGGCCCGGAGAAGGCGGGCGGTGCCGTAGCCTTCGCGCGCGGGCAGACCCGCCTCGGTCACGCCGTCGGTGTAGAAAACCAGGACGTCTCCGGCGCGGAGCTCGATTCTCCCTTCGCTATAGGTCGCTTGCGGGAAGGAGCCGAGGATGAGCCCCCCGTCGGTCAACCCGCGCGCCTTCGCCCGCGGCCGCAGCCAGAGCGGCGGATTGTGCCCCGCGTTCGCATAGGTGAAGACCCGGTTCGGCACATCGAGCACCCCGTAGACCGCGGTCACGAACTTCCCCGGCTCGATCGACTCGCAGAGGAGCTGGTTCACCTTCTGCAGAATTTCCGCGATCGAGTAGTTGTTTCGAATCTCCGCGCGGAGCGACGCACGGAAGCTCGCGAGAATCAGCGCGGCGGGAACACCCTTGCCCGATACGTCCCCGATCATGACCCCGAGCTGATCGTCGGTGATGCTGACGTAGTCGAAGGAGTCGCCGCTCACCTCCTTCGACGAGAGGTTCGCCCCCGCGAGATCGAAGCCCGGAAGATTCGGGCTGACGCTCGGCAGGAACGACTGCTGGATCTCACGCGCGATGCGGAGCTCATCCTCCAGCCGCTGCTTTCCCTGAAGATCGCGATAGAGCTGCGCGCGCTGGATCGAGATCCCCGCCTGCGCGGCGAAAGAGGTCAGCACGCGAAGGTCGCGATTCTGAAAGGCGTCGAGCGTGTCGGACTCGAGGTTCATCACGCCGATCACCTTCTCCTGGCTCACCACCGGCACCACCACCTCGGACCGCGTGCCCGGCCGCGCGTTCACGTAGTGGGCTTCGCTCTCGACATTGGGGATGACGAGCGGTTGCCCGGTCTTCGCCACCCACCCGACCGCACCATCGCCCAGCTTCAAGCGCACGCGCTCTTCGGTCGCGTCGGGATAGCCGCGATAGGCGAACCACTCGAGCTCCCGCGTGTCCCAATGCATGAGATAAACCGCGCCGGCGTTGTAGGGCACGACATCGGCCACGCGATCGAGCACCACCTCGAGGATCTCCTGCAGCTCGAGCTTTTGGCTCAGGATGAGGCCGATCTTGTAGAGCGCTTCGTTCTCCGCCTTCTCTCGTCCCATCACGCGAAAGAGGAGCGCGTTGTCGAGCGCGAAGGCGATCGGGCCGCCGAGCGTCTCGAGCAGCTGGAGGTCTTCGGGCGTGAAGCCCTTCGGATCGGTTTTGTTGAGGAGCGAGAGAGCTCCGATCACCGTTCCGCCGCGATAGATCGGCAGCCCCACCATCTGCCTCGTGGTGAAGCCGACCTGGCGATCGATGCGATGACGGAAGCGCGGGTCATGCGCGGCGTCGTTCGACACCACCGCTTCCCCGTGCGCCGCCACCCAACCGGCGAGCCCTTCCCCCGCAATCAGGTAGATGCGCTCCGCGTCGGGCAAGATCCGATCGTAGGCCAGGTAGAACTCGAGTCGACTGTGGTCCTCGTTGAAGAGGAGGAGCGAGCAGGCCTCGGCCCCGACCGCGCTCTTCGTCAGGTCGCGGATCTCGGCCAAGAGGAGCTCGAGGTCGAGCGTTCGATTGAGGCGCTTGGTGGCGTCGAGGAGGAAGCGCAGCTCTTGAGGGCTCGGCTCGATCGGATCGGTGCTCACGACACGGCCTGCGGAGCGATCATCTTCGCCTCGAGCTTGGTCAAGAGGCCGCCGCTCCAGTAACGCACCTCGCCACCCACCACCGTGAGCACGACCTCCGCTCCATTCAAGAGCTCGGCGCCGTCGAGCGCGAGGCTCGCGCCGCTCGCGCCTCGCCAACGACGCGTGAGCTCGGGCAGCCTGACGCCGACGAAGTCCGCCACGTCTCCCGCCCCGAGATCACTCCAGCCGAAGGGACGCCGCACAGCCGACGCACCCCCTCGCGTGTAGGCCTCGAGCGCGTGGGCGAGGTCGAGTCGCTCCGAGGTCAACGGATGGCCGAGCGCGCCGCGAAGTCCCAGGATCGGATCGATCGGCATGGTGTCGGAGCCGAAGGCCAAACGACCCGTCTCCGCGGCGGAGCGAAAGGGATTGAGCCCGCGCGCGAGGTCGGCGCCGAGCGCCTGCTCGTAGAGCTCGCCCTCCCCCTGCCAGCGCGCGGTGAAGTTCGGCTGCATCGAGAGGCAAACGCTCTGCTTCATCGCGCGCTCCAGCAGATCGGGCGCCAGGAGCTCCGCGTGCTCGATGCGTGGTCCCGGCGAAGGCCACGCGCCGTGCGACCGCGCCACCGAGTCGAACGCGCGAAGCGCCTGATCGATCGCGGCGTCCCCGATCGCGTGAAGCGCCACCGGGAAGTCCATCTCTCGCGCGCGCCGCAGAAGGTCGAGCAGCTCGTCGTCACGGAAGAGCAGCAGACCACGGGCTTCCTGGTCCCGATAGCGCACCTCCGCGCGAAGGGCGGCGCTCCTTCCACCGAAGGAACCGTCGAGGAAGAACTTGATGCCGCCGAAGCGCAGCCAATCGCCGCCGCTCCCCGCGACCGGTCCGACCTCCGCGACCGAGTGCAGGTGCTCCGACCTCACGAAGTGCACCATCCGGAGACCAAGCCGTCCCGCCACTTCCGCGCGACCGAACGCGCGCCAGCTTGCCGGGTGCCCCATCTCGTGCGCCTGCGTCACTCCCTTTCGCCAGGCCTCGCGGAGGCCGACATCGACCGCGTGGTCGTACTCCGCTTCGGTCGGCGGCCAGAGCGCGGGGAGAGCCAGCGGCAGCTCTTCCTTGGCCAGACCGCTCCCGCGATCGAGATTCGGCCACGGAGGATCGGCCTCCGCGATCAGCGCCAGGGCGGCGGAGTTGAACAGGGCGATGTGTCCGCAGACGCGCCGGCAGGCGAGCGGCCTCGTCGGGGCAATGCGATCGAGCTCCTCGCGCGTCGGGACCGCTGCCTCGCTCCAGGTCGACTGATCCCAACCTTCGGCGATGAGGGGCGACTGGCCCGGGTGGAGCGAGATCCAGTGCGCGAGGAGATCCATCGCTTCGCGTTTCGATCGCGCGCTCGACAGATCGGGTTTGAGCGGGGCGAGGCCCACGCCGATCAGGTGCGTGTGGGCATCGACGAAGCCGGGAAGCAGCCAGACCTCGTCGGGGAGATTCCAACGCCAGACGGCGTGGCCATCGTTCGAGAGCTTGAGCCCGCCGGCGTCATAGCGCGGAACCGCCGGGGTGGTCTCCGCCTCCTCGACGCGACCTCCGCGTACGCGGACACGACGACGCGTGATGCCCGAGAGGCGGTCGAGGCTCAGGCCTTCAATCTCCCAGGGCAATCGTGTCGAATAGACCATCGATGGGCTCGCCTCGCCGGGCGAGGTCTACTCGAGCCAGTAGAGGATGCGGCCGCAGTTCTCGCAGGTCAGCAGAAGGTCGGGCTCGGTCCGAAGCGACACGGCCGAGGTGGGCAGCGCCATGTAACAGCCGAGGCAAGTGCGATCCTCGACCGGCACGATCGCGTGCTTGTGACGCTTGGCGATTCGCTCGTAGAGGCGAAGGTCGCGCGGATCGATCTGCGCGGTGAGCCGCGTGCGCGCGGTGGTGAGCTTCTCGATCGTGCCGACGCGGAAACCCATCTCCTCTTCCTCGCGCTTGCGTTCGGGGTCCTGGGACTCCGCCAGCATGATGTCGAGGTCCTGGAGGCGAAAGAGTCGGTCCAGCTTCTCGGTCAAGCTTATGCTCAAGTTTCCTCCTGCGGCCATGTCGGGCCGCGCCGCGGCTACTGGCCGAGCGCTTCGACGATGACCTCGCGGAAGCCGCTCCAGTCCTCCACCTGCATCAAGGCGTCCCGGAGCTTCTTCTCCTGCACCAGCTCCGCGATCTTGCCGAGCAGGGGCAGGTACTCGTTCCGCTTGTCTTGAGGCGGAGCAACGATCAAGAAGAGGAGATGCACCGGCTGATCATCCATCGCCTCGAAGGGAATTCCCTTCGTCGAGCGAGCGAATACGACCTTCGTGTCCACCACCGCGAGGCTGCGGCCGTGGGGAATCGCCACGCCGCTGCCGATCCCGGTCGAGCCGAGCTGCTCTCTCCGGTTCAGCATCTCGAGGAGGAGCGCACGATCGCGCACTCCATCTCCCTTCGCCACCAGCTCGATCATCTCTTTGAGCGCGCCTTCTTTGGTCTTGGCGCGAAGCTCGGTGGAGAAGAGGCGCGGATCGAAGTACTTGAGGAACTGTGGGGCTTCCGTCATGGAACTCATAGGTTTGATGAACCCAAATCCATTGGCTTTCAAACGAAAGATAACGGTTACACACGCCATTCGGCAACGATCAATTCGGCTCGTTCCGGAGCTTAGTCGAGCGAGGCGAGCGCACCCGAGTCGGCCCAGCCTCGCAGCCGCTCGCTGAAGAGCACTTCGCGGAAGCCGGCGCGCTCGCGTCCGAGCCGAACGCGTGTCCCCGCGTGGAGGGTAAACTCGACCGTTCCCGACGCGTCAGGATTGCTTCGCACTTGCAGCTCCTCCGCCACCACCACCGCGTTGGGCCGCTGAATCTCTCGCAGCGCGAGCACGCCGGTCCACGCGAGGCCCGCGGCAAGGAGGGCCGTCAGAGCCGCGCCCGTCATCGCGTAGGCGCGAGCATCGGGGCGCAGCGCGAGTCGGGCCCCGAGCCAGGCCGCCAGGATCCACCAAAGCAACGTCACGACTCGAAGCGTGGCCGCCATGCCGAAGCGATCCTGCAAGCCGACCAGGCCTTCCAGGAGCTTGCTCTCGCCCGCCTCCGCCTGCCGGTCCTTGGTGTCGGCGAGCGCGAGCTCGAGGTTCGATCGGAGGTCGGGGTCGTTGGGCGCGAGGCGACGGCCACGCTCGAAGGCCTCGACCGCCCAGCCCAAGCGCCCGGCGCGATAGCACGCGTTGCCCAGGTTGAGGTAGAGGTCCGCCGACTCGAAGCCCGATGCCCGAATGTCGCGGTAGAGCGTGATCGCGTGCGAGAAATCCCCTTGCTGAAATGACGCGTTAGCCTCGGTAAAGGCGGCCTGCGCTTGAGCGCGATCGAGGTGCGCCGGCGCCTGTCCCTGCGCCAGCCCGAACGCGAGCGGCAGAGCGAGCCCGGCGAACAGCATCCGCAACGCCGCGGGCTTCCCTCCAGTCCGCTTGATCCCCTTGGCCGCGTCATCGAGCCGGTCTGCGATCGCGAGGGCATGGGCCAGGGCTTCGGAGAAGTCGCTTGCGCCCACCGCCGCGGGCGCGAAGAGGGCAAAGTCGCATCGATCGAGAAGCGCGCGCGTCTCGGTGATGACCGACTCCTCCACCTTCGCGGCGCGAAGGCACTCGGCCAGCTCCTCTCGTGTCCGCCCGCGAACCGGGAAGTTGAACCGCTCGGTGAAGTATCGCTCGAGAGCATCGCCAAAACGCTTGAAGCCGTCGGCAGGTGCGGCACCGGAACCACTCTCCGCGCGAAGGGCCTCGAGCTCGCGCCTCAATCGTCCGGGAGCGCGCCGTGACCGATGGCCCACCCGATCGTTCGCCTCGCGCTCTAGCTTCGTTCGATATCCCCAGGCGGCGGCCAGGAGGGACAGCGGCGCCAGTTGCAGAAGCCAGAAGCCGGCTGTTCCCCAAGGCGCCCTCGATCCCGTGGGCCTCAGATGCGTTTCGGTTCGAATGGTGCGGAGATCACGTCCCACGCGCGCGACCTCGCCGGGCACGGCGCCGCTCGGGAGCGAGCTCGCCGGATCGACCACCACCTCGAAGGGACCGACCGAGAGCTGCTTGTAGCCGCGAGACGCCGGATCGAAGGTCGCGATCCGAATCGCCGGCACCGTCTTCCTGCCGGTCGACTCGGGGATGAGGACGATCTTCCACGACTTCTTCCCCGCCGCGCGATCGTTGTCGTTGGGGAGGGTCCGGTCGCCGTCGGCGGTCGGTGAGGTCTCGGCCGTCGGAGGGTACGCGCGAAAGTCGATCAACTCCGGGAGCTTCGGATCTCCGACCGCCGAGACGTTGCCGGTGCCGCTGATGGTCAGGGTCAAGGTAAGCGGCTCGTTCTGCGTCGCGCGAGCACGGTCGAGCGCACCCACGAGGCGATACTGGCCGACGCCTCCGGTGAATTCCGCCGGCGCCGGCTGCGGCAGCGGATCGACCTGTACGCGCAGCGTCTTCGTCTCGAGCTTCACGCGACGCGGTTCGCCCATGCCGCCGAGCATGCCGAAGACGTCGAAGGGATCGCGCCGGCGACTGCGGGTCGGCACCGTGCACTCGAGCCCCGCGCCGCTGATCTCGAGCCTCCCCGCTTGCGTCGGGAAGAGCGCATAGACCAGCTCGGTCACCTCATACGGTTGTCCTTGCACGTTGCGGGAGCTGGTGCGCTGCGGCGGAAGATCCTCGCGCCAGAAGCCGGGCGTTTCGGGCGGCGAGTATTGCGGCTGATCGAGGAGCGGAACGTCGGCGCGCTTCCAGAACTGAAAGCGCAGGGTGACCTGCTCGCCCAGCACGACCCGATCCTTGTCGATCACTCCCTTGACGAAGAGCGCGCCGCCGGCGAAGGACGACTCGTCGTCTGCAGGCGCCTGTCCATTCGATCCGGCGCCACCTGGAGAGCTCGGCGCCGCGGCGCCGGAGCGCACGACGGAGAGGGTCACCGGATCGGCTTGCGCCACCTTGTTTCCGTCGCGAAGCTCGATCGGCCCGATGCTGTAGCTCCCCGCCTTGGTCGCGAAGACGACGTACTGGAAGCTGACCGATTGGCTCATCCGGCCGTTCACGATCGAGAGGTTGGACGACTGCCCGCGCGATTGGATCTCGAGGCCGGGGACCGCGGGGACGCTCGGCTTCGCGCCCACACGCGAGGCGCCCTCGACCGTCACGGAGAGGCTCGCGGCCTCGCCCACCTCGATCGTGTTGGGCTCGATCTCCGCGCGGAGCGATACCTCGGCGAGGGCGCGCGCGCTCAGCCCGAAAAAGAGAAGGCAAGCGCTGAGGAGCGCGACGATGCGCCCCATGAGGGCGCCGTGCGTCGAGGTTTCCGAAATCACCAGTCCTTCTCCACGTGCCGCGGCTGGATCTTCGACTTGAGGCGCTCGGCTTGGAGCAGCATCTCCTGCTGCTGTAGCGCTTCGAGCAGCCGGCGCGCCTCCTCGGGCGAGATCTTGAGCGGGCGGCCGGTGGCGTTCATGGTCGAGTCCTGCGGCGTGCCTTCGGCCTGGTCGGCGGACTGAGGTTGCGGCTTCTCCTCGCC
>CAZZAH010000075.1:10733-12453 GCA_964652115.1 uncultured bacterium
TCGTCCTGCTTCTTCTGCTGCTCGTCGTCCTTCTTCGATTGGTCCTGTTGGTCCTGCTTCGAGCTGTCGTTCTGCTGCTGATCCTGCTTCTGCTCATCCTGCTGCTTCTCGTCCTTCTTCTGCTGGTCTTGTTTGCCGCCCGACTTCTGCTGCTGTGAGGACGAGTCCGACTTCGCTTCCTTGAGCAGCCGATCGACCAGCTCGAGGTTCACCTTGGTGTCGCGATCGCTCGAGTCCTGCCGAAGCGCCATGCGGAAGGAGTCGCGCGCGCTCTCTAAGTCCCCCGCCTTGGCCTGGCTGTCGCCGAGGTTGTACCAAGCCCGCGCGCGAAGCTTGGGATCGGGGCTCGCGAGGGCTTGCTGCAGCGCGCGCATCGCCGGCTCCATCTCTCCCGTCTGGTGGAGCGCGGTGCCGAGGTTGTACTGCACGCGAGGATCGGTCGGCCGCTCGGCCGCGAGCTTCTCGTAGGCATCACGAGCCGCTTCATACTTCCCTTGGCTGTAGGCCGAACCGCCGTCGTCCGCGCGAGCGGAGCCGACCCAAAGAATTGCGAGCATGGCAACAGCGCGTCCCGCGGCCGCGCGGGCCTTCGACCGCCGTCGCGTGCCGAGCATCCACTCGAGCGCGAGGAGGAGCAGCGCCGCGCCCGCGAAGTAACCGTAGCGATCCTCGTACTGCGTCACGATGCCGCCCTTCATCTCCTTCTGCTCCATGCCGGAGATCTCCTCGTAGAGCCGGTCGAGGGCCAGCTGCCCGGTGTTTCCGTCGAAGTAGCGTCCGCCGGTCAGGGTGCAGATTTCCTGCAGCGCGGCGGCGTCACAGCTCGTCATCACCACCTCGCCGCGCGAGTCCCGCTTGTAGTCGACCAGGCTCCCACGCGCGTCCCGCACCGGGATCGGCTCGCCCTTCGCGGTGCCGATGCCGACCGCGTAGATGCGGACTCCCGCGTCCTTCGCCTTTCGGGCCGCTTCCTCGAGCCTTCCTTCATGGTCCTCGCCGTCGGTGATCAGCACGAGGGCTTTGAACTTCTTCTCCGTCTGATCGAAGGCATCGACCGCGACCTCGATCGCCTGCGCGATCGCCGTTCCCGGCACCGGAATCAGATCGGTGGTGAGGTAGCGCAGGAACATCCTTGCCGCGCTGTAATCGAGGGTCAAGGGACACTGGGTGAAGGCCTCGCCCGAGAAGGCCACGAGGCCGACGCGATCGCCGCGCAAGCGATCGATCAGCGTCTGGATCTCCTGCCGCGCGCGGGTGATTCGATTCGGCTTCAGGTCCTCGGCCATCATCGACTCGGAGACGTCGAGCGCCACCATCACGTCGACGCCTTGGCGCTTGACCGCGAGGATGCGCGACCCCAGCTGCGGTCGCGCCGCCATCAGGCAGAGGAAGAAGAGGCCCGCGAGGAGGAGCCCCAGCTTCCACCATTCCGCGCCGGGGTTTCTGCCCGGGAGCATGCGGCTCCAGAGCGCGGGCCGAACGAAACGCGCGAGATCCGCGTCCCGCCGACGGCGCATGAAGAGGAAAAACGCCGCCGCCGCCGGGATGAGCAGCATGAGCCACAGCCACTGCGCCTCGCCGAACCTCACGGCAACCTCCGGAACCAGGTGCTTCCGAGCAGCAGCTCCGCCAGAACGAAGAGAAGCGCGGGGAACGCGAGATACGAACCGAACTCCGAGTAGTTGACCCACTCGTGCGTCTCGACCTTGGTCTTCACCAT
>CAZZAH010000076.1:0-6937 GCA_964652115.1 uncultured bacterium
CAGGTGGGCCCGGGCCGCTCGTCGATCGGCAATGTCACGATCGGCGGCACCCAGAAGCTGGTTGTCCAGCGAGGCACGAACAACGGCATCGAACATCACCTCGTCTTGGATACGGATCAGATCCTCGGCGGACCACTGACCAACTACAAAGAGTACTTCTACGCAGTCACCGCATTTTCCGCGGAGTCGAGGCACATTCAGCCGTACTTCGTGGGGCTGAATCAGGTCGGCTGGCAGACCGAGTCGCTCGAAAATCCACGTGTGCCGGTCGTGGCGATCCCGAAGGCCAGCACGGCGACGCTCGACGTTTCGGCCGAGCACCTCAGCGGCGTGAGTGACGGGAGCGTGGAAGTCGCCTACGTGAGTCAGAATGACATCACGGGCCACGATTACCGGGTGAACTTCTTCGCGAATCCTGATCCCGAGGCGGCGGAGCCCTTCCTCTGGCGGCTTACCGATGTCGCGACCGGTGAGGTGGTGCTGGACGATCAGCTCCAGCAGACCGAGGATTTCGAGGACCCGATCGTCGACGGCATGATCGTGAACGTCATCGGGCCGCCCTTGGCGGTGAAGTCGTCGGTGTTCGCGACAGACGACGAGCGTGGTCGCTGGCGCGGCCCGGTGAACTTCGGCCTGAGCGGATTTGGCGGAGGAATCGGCCTCGGTTTCGAATTCCAAGGCAGCACCCTTACGCCGCCGGAATATAGCCGGACCTACGAGATTCGGTTCGATTCGACCGGTGTCGATGTGAGCAATGGTCCGACGTTGCGTCGCGACCAAGGCTACGCCTTCGGCGGCATCGGTCAGTTCCCCGGTTCGGTCTGGGACGTCACGAGCGGAACCCCGCGTCGCGTGAACGTCGGCTTTGTGGAGGACAACAACGCGAAGCCGGCGAACCAACAGTGGGATCCGGATGACTCCGGGCTCGGAGGGCGCGAGTACTTGTTCCTCATGGCCAGTGACTACAACGGCGGCGTCGACTACGGGGACGGTAGCGAGGCGCACCCCGGGCCTCCGGTGCGTTCCGCCGACGTCGTGTTCGCGGCGGGACTGCTCATACGCGCGGGGCACACGTTCCTTGAATCGAACGCGACCTTCACCATCACCGCGAACTACATCAACACGGACTCGGACGTTTTCGAGTTCTCGACCCATCCGGTCGGCGACGGGGTGGGGTCGGTCATCGACAACGACCTGAACAAGATCCACGCGGTACCGAACCCATACTTCAACCAGTCGGCCTACGAGCTGACACAGTTCGATCGCATCGTTCGCTTCATCAACCTGCCGAATACTCAGTGCACGATTCGGATCTTCAACCTCGCGGGTGATCTCGTCCGCACGCTGGAGAAAACCGATCGGAGCGAGTCCTTCGTTCGCTGGGACCTGGAGACGCAGAACGGATTCCCGGTCGCCAGCGGCATCTACGTTTATCACGTGGAAGCGAAGGGACTTGGCACCAAGACCGGCAAGCTGGCCGTGTTCGTGGAGAAGGAGAGGCTGAACCGGTTCTAACCGGGGAGGCGAACCATGAAGAACCAAACTCAATCCTTCAAGCGAATCGGTTCGGTGAACTCGCGAGCTTTCCGACAGGGAGGTACGATGAAAGCGATGCACTGGATGGCGCCGTACTGGCTGGCAGTGGGCGGGCTCGCCGTGCTCGTGGCGGCGGCGCCGCCGGCTCGCGCCGGCAACGACAATCGAGTCGGCACCGCGGGCGCGCAGGAGCTGCGCCTGCCGGTGAGCGCGCGCGGGCTCGCGTTGGGCGACGGCTTCGTCGCCGACGTCTCGGGCGCGGAGGCGATGAACTACAACCCGGCCGGCGTCGCGGACGTCGCCGGGGTCGAGGTCTACTTCTCACACCTGACCTGGATCGCCGACATGGACCAGAACTACGTTTCGGCCGTGGCCAAGACGAGCTTCGGCGTGGTCGGCGCGAGCGTCGACGTGCTCTCGATCGGTGACATCGAGGAGACGACGGAGGATCGGCCCGAAGGCACGGGCAGGATCTTCTCGCCGAGCTTCACTACGATCGGTCTGAACTATTCGCGCTATCTGACCGACGCGATCAGCGTCGGTATCATGGGGAAGGTGCTCTCCGAGCGGGTGCTGCAGACGAGCGCGACCGGCGTAGCCTTCGACGTTGGGCTTCGTTACCGGATCTCGAACAAGCTAAGGATGGCGCTGATTCTGAAGCACTTCGGTCCCGACATGCAGTACGACGGAAGCGACTTCGAATCGTTCCATCTGACGGGCGACAACCCGCAGGCGAACCCGCGTTCGCTCGCGTCGCTCTCTTCGGCCTTCGATCTCCCGGCGGTCTTTCAGATCGGCGCGGGCTACAGCATCTGGGATTCGGGGCAGAACAAGGTGCAGGGTTACGGCAGCTTCATGTCCAACACCTATAGCCGTGACGAGTACCAGTTCGGCGGGGAGTTCAACTACGGTCAGACGCTGGCGCTTCGGGCCGGCATCGCGGCGACCGGCGACGACGACTACAACTACGGACCGACCTTCGGCGCCGGCTTCGGCCTGCCGCTGGGCGGCTCGTCGTTCCTGAACGTCGACTACGGCCATCGGATCGTGAAGGACTTCTTCGACGACAATCAGCTGCTCTCGCTCAAGCTCACCTTCTAGGGGAGAGCACGGGCGCGGGACTTTAGGACGGGGAGCGGCGATCCGCTCCCCGTCTTCGTTCTATCGTCCGGCATCTGCTAGCATCGGCCCGACGCGAGGGATGCATGTTCAACATCGGTACTCAAGAGCTCCTCATCATCCTGGTCATGGCCTTGTTGCTCTTCGGCGCGAAGCGCGTGCCCGAGGTGGCGCGGTCGTTCGGGAAGGGCCTCCACGATTTCCGCGAGGCGATGTCGGGGCTCGAACGCGAGTTCAAGGACGAGGCGCTCGGCATGTCGGAGAAGCCGAAGGCGCCGGTCCTCCGGCCGGCGACGCAGACGCAGCCGGTCGTGCCCGAATCGCGGCGCGCGGCGCTGCGCGAGACGCAAGGGGAAGACGCGGCCGCCGCCCTCGAATCGGTCGCGGGGCTGACCTCGGGGGCGACGCGCATCGACGAGTCGCCGACTCCGCCGCCGGCCGTACCGTTGACTGGGCCGTCGGCTGGTCCGACGACGTCCGAACCCTACGAAGACAGCCCCCGGCGCGAAGGGTGAGCGTGGATCCAAGCTGGCTCGAGACCAAGAACATCGCGCTGCTGGGCTTCATGACCGCGGGGAAGACGCGCGTGGGTCAGGCGCTGAGCCGACGCACCGGGCTCCCCTTCCACGACATCGATGCCTTGATCGAAGGGATCGAAGGACAGTCCATCCAGCGGATCTTCCAGACGCAAGGCGAGGCTTACTTCCGTACGCTGGAGACGCGCGTGTTGACCGAGCTCTGCCAGGGAGGCGGGCAGATCCTGAGCTGCGGCGGCGGCACCGTGCTCGCGGCGGAGAATCGGCAGCGCCTTCGCGAGCGCTGCGTTTCGGTCTGGCTCGTCGTCTCGAGCGATCAAGTGCTCCTTCGACTCGCCGATCCCGAGAGCCCGCGACGACCACTGCTGGAGGGGCGCGATCCCGCCATCCTGGTGCCTGAGCTGATGCGTCAGCGCGAGGCGCTCTACGCCGAAACGCTGGCGGGCGAAACCACCGGCTTCCGCGTCGATACCGACGGTCGGGAGATCGAGGAGGTGGCGGCCGACATCGCGCTCCGCTTGGGGCTCGTCCACTGAGCCTCCGCATCGTAGCGGGCGAGTGGCGCGGTCGGAGGATCCTCTCGCCGCCCGATCCGGTGAGGCCGACCCAGGACCGCGTGCGGCAGATCCTCTTCGACATCTTGGGCACCAGGGTGGAAGACGGCGCGCTCCTCGATCTTTATGCTGGGTCGGGTGCGCTCGGCTTCGAAGGGCTGAGTCGTGGCGCCGCGACCTTGGTGGCGGTCGAGCAATCGCGAACGGTGCGGTTGGTCTGGGAGCGGAATCGCGAGTCGCTCGGCGCTGACGCGGAGGTGCTCTCGATGGCGGTGCTCCCCGCGTTACCCTTCCTGCTTCGAACCGCGCGGCGCTTTCGATGGATCGTCGCTGATCCACCCTACGGGTCAGGCGAGGCGGAGCGAGTGGTTTCTTGGTTGGGCGGAGAAGGCCTTACCTTGCTCGAGGAGGACGGCGGTCTTGTCCTGGAGACGGAGCGAGGCCGGGAGATGGCGGAAAAGGTCGGAGCTCTGGAACGAGTTCGGCAGAGGGACGTCGGAGGAACGACGCTCCACTTTTACGCGCGGGCGGCGCGCGTGGGGGAGGCGGAATGACGTGCGGCGGTAGCTCGAGGAAGGCGCGATGAAGCGCATCGGCTTGTTTCCGGGGACCTTCGATCCGGTCACGCTCGGGCATCTCGACATCCTGCGGCGCGCGCTTCAGCTCTTCGATTTCGTGATCGTCGCGGTGGCCCATCGGCACCACAAGCAGACCCTCTTCGACGCGCAGGAGCGCGTGGAGATGCTAAGCGCCTCGATCGGAAACCTCGACGCGTCGAGGGTCGAGGTCACGACCTTCGAAGGACTCTTGGTCGAGTACGCGCGCGAGCGCAAGGCGGTCGCGATCGTACGCGGCCTGCGCTTCGTCAGCGACTTCGAGTACGAGTTTCAGATGGCATTGATGAACCAGAAGCTCGCGCCTGAACTGCCCACCATCTTTCTCATGCCCTCGGAGAAGTACACCTACTTGAATTCCAGCCTGGTGAAGGAGATCGTGCGTAGTGGCGGCTCGGTGGGAGGATTGGTTCCGCCGGTGGTGGCGCGCGGGCTCAAGCGCAAGCTCCCGGCGATAGGGAAAGGGCGGACGCAATGAAGCTGTCGGCGCGATCGAGGGCGGTCGAGCTCTCCAGCACGCTCGCGATCGATGAACGCGCGCGCGTGCTCGTGGCGAAGGGAGAGAAGATCTGGAATTTCGGCGCGGGGCAACCCGACTTTCCCACGCCGCCTTCCGCGGCGGACGCGGGGATCCGCGGCATCCGCGAGGGGAAGACGCGCTACACCTCGCCCGCGGGAACGATCGAGCTTCGTCGCGCGATCTCGGAGAAGCTCGAGCGGGAAAACGGCGTGCATGTTCCGCCGGAAGACGTGTTGGTCGCATCGGGCGCGAAGCAGGCGATCTACCTTCTGCTCGCCGCGGCGATCGATCCGGGCGATGAGGTCATCATCCCCGCGCCCTACTGGGTGTCTTACCCTGAGCAGGTGAAGGTGCTGGGCGGCATCCCCAAGATCGTTCCGACCGACGAGAGCACCTGCTTTCGCATGCCGGCGGAGCGTCTGCGCGAAGCGGTCGGACCACGCACGCGTTGCTTGATCTTGAACACGCCCGCCAATCCGACCGGGGCCGTCTACTCGCGCGCGGAGCTCGAGGCGATCGCGCAGGTGGTGGTCGAGAAGGATCTCCTCCTCATCACTGACGAGATCTACGAGAAGATCCTCTATGAGGGCTCAGAGCATGTGAGCGTGGCGTCGCTCGGCCCGGAGGTCGCGGCGCGCACCGCGACGGTGCACGGAGTCTCCAAGGCCTATGCCATGACCGGCTGGCGGATCGGATACGCCGGCGGGCCGCACGATTGGATCGACGCGGCCGGCGGCATCATGAGCCACGTCGCCGGCAACGCGTGCAGCATCTCGCAGGAGGCGACGGTCGGTGCCTTGACCGGCGCGGCCGATGAAGTGCGAACCATGGTCGAGACTTTCCGCGGAAGAAGGGAGCGCGTCCTCGGCCTGCTCGGCCAGGCGAAGGACCTGACGATCTGCGCGCCGCTCGGCACCTTCTACGCCTTCCCCGACGTCTCGGGCTACTTCGGTCGTCGAGCCGGAGACCATGTGCTTCGATCGGCGATGGACATCGTCGGTTATCTTCTGGAGACGGCCAAGGTCGCGGTGGTGCCGGGAGAAGCCTTCGCCTCGCCGCGGCATCTCAGACTCTCCTTCGCCACCTCGGACGCGGTGATCGAAGGAGGTCTCCGCGCGATGGTCGAGGCGCTCGAACGACTCGAGTGAGCGAGACGATGACCGATCTTTGCGCCGCCCCCGCGCGGGGCGAGCGTCGTTGCTAAGAGGAGATCATGCCGACCTACGATTACGTCTGCACCAAGTGCGGGCACGAATTCGAGCTCGTACAGAAGATGACCGACCCGCCCAAGAGTCGCTGCCCCAAGTGCCGCGGCAAGATCGAGCGCAAGATCGGGAGCGGCGCCGGCATCATCTTCAAGGGGAGTGGCTTCTACATCACCGACTACCGCAACCAGGACTACAAGGCTAAGGAGAAGGCCGATCGTTCGGCCGGCGGTTCGTCGGAGTCGAAAGCGGAGACCAAGGCCGAGACCAAGTCGGAACCCAAGCCGACGAAGAAGCCCGACACCTCCGGCACGAAGGGCGCTTGAGCTGGGTAGGGCGACGGCGGCGCGTCGCCCGCTCGACTCGGCCCGCGGGAGGGATTCATGTTCATCGATGAGGCGGTGCTAAGCCTCGCGGCCGGCCGCGGCGGCGACGGTCGCGTGAGCTTCAGGCGCGAGAAGTACATTCCGAAGGGGGGCCCCGACGGCGGGGACGGCGGCGACGGCGGCGACATCATCCTGATCGTCGATCCGAACGTCCGCACCCTGCTTCGCTTTCGGCACGAGCGCCGCTTCACCGCCGGCTCGGGTGAGCACGGCGGCAAAAAGCAGATGTTCGGCAAGCGCGGGCACGACGTGAGTGTGTCGGTGCCGCTCGGCACCGTGATCGAGGAGCTGCCGAGCGGCCAGCTCTACGCCGACCTGATGGAGCCGTGGCAGCGTTTGGTGATCGCGCGCGGTGGGCGAGGCGGCAAGGGCAACGTCCACTTCAAGACCTCCACCCGTCGCGCGCCGCGCATCGCGACCGAAGGGGGCGATGGCGAAGTCCGTGAGCTCAGGCTCACGCTCAAGCT
>CAZZAH010000076.1:7037-12451 GCA_964652115.1 uncultured bacterium
TCGATTGCGCCTCCGAGCACCCGAAGCAGGATCTCGAAGTACTGTTGGGCGAGCTCGAAGCTTGGAGCCCGGCGCTCCTTCGACGGCCGCGAGTGCTCTGCTATAGCCGCGCCGATCTCGCGCAGGGGAAGCGATTGCCGAATCTCTCGCGCACGAAGACGCACCGCATCTCGACCGCGACCGGGGAAGGCGTGCAGGAGCTCTTGCATCTGCTCGCGGCCGAGATCAAGGAGCTGGAGGCGAAGGAAGGACGAAGCTTCGATCTGCTCCGCGCCCTCGACGCGGAAGCGCTCGCGGCCGAATCGGGCGTGGACCCCAACCGTTGGGCGTTTGCTGATCGCGTTGACCGCGGAATCGACCTTGGTCCCACGCCGTGGCCGCGGCGGCCCTATTTCGATGAGCCGGCCCTGGTCGCGGATGCGGCTCGCCCCGATGCGGCCGGGGAGGAGGACGCGCGGTGAGTCAGGCGCTCGACTCGAATTCACTCGCCTTCGCTCTCCTCGCGTCGTTCACGCCGCGCCGCGCCGCGGAGCTCCGTGATCGCTGGCGCGCGGGGCGCCCGGTGCCGGAGCTCGCGGCGATCGATGACGCCGCGTGTCGGGCGCTCGCGGATGGCGTGAGCCGGCTAGGCGCGCGTTTCCTCTCCGATGACGACGCGGAGTTTCCGGAAGAGCTCCGCACGATTCCCGAGCCTCCGATCCACCTCTTCGTCCAGGGGAGGCTGACCCCGCGCGGAGATCGGCCACGCGTCGGCGTGATCGGCGCGCGCGCGGCGAGCGAGGCGGGGAAGGAAATCGCCTACATGCTCGCTCGCGACCTCGCGCTCGCGGGCTGCGTCATCGTGAGCGGGCTCGCGCGCGGCATCGATGCCGAGGCGCATCGCGGCGCCTTGACCGCGGGGGGCGAGACCATCGCGGTGCTCGGATGCGGTCTCGACGTCTGCTATCCCCGCGAGAACCGAGACCTCTTCGAGGCGATTCCGAAGCAGGGCGCGCTCGTGACGGAATTTCCGCTCGGCACTCCGCCGATGGCGCACCACTTTCCGATGCGGAACCGCGTCTTGTCCGGCCTCTCGGATCTGCTCATCCTGGTCGAGGGGACGGAGAAGAGCGGCGCGCGGTCGACCGTCGACCACGCGCTCGATCAGGGGCGGGAAGTGTGGGCGGTGCCACGCGACATCCTTCATCCGGGGAGCGCGCTCCCGAACCGCTTGATTCGCGACGGCGCGCCGCCGGTCGGCGCCGCGTCCGACGTGCTCGACGCCCTGCGGCAGTTGCCCGCCCCGAGGCGCTTCACAGCAGCGGAGCCGACGACAAATAGCTCGCCGCTCTTCGCGGAGGCGCATGACGCTCGCGCGAGGGTGGTCGAGGGGTCGACTCTGAGCGAGCGCATTCTCGCGGCGCTCGAGGGAGCGGCGATCGAAGCGGATCGACTCGAGCGCAGGCTGGGCTCGCCGCCCGCGCGGGAGCTCGCGGCCGCGCTCTTCGAGCTCGAGCTTCAAGGGCGAATCGAACGACTACCGGGAGGTTTGCTTGCGCGGGCCCGCGCCAGGCGCTGAGCCGGCGATCGCGGGGACGATCGAGGAGCCCGCGCAGTCGCTTGGCCGCGGCCGGCGACGCGTCAAGCCCTCGTCACCGGTCGCTCACTTGCTCCAGTACGTCGCTCTTCGGGCAGTGATCGAGGTCCTCTCGGTGCTTCCTTGGAGCGCCACCCGCGCGCTCGGTCGAGGCCTCGGCGCATTTGCCGCGCGTGTGCTTCATCTCCGCTGGAGGGTCGCGCTCGAGAACCTCTCGCATGCCTTCCCCGAGCGCTCCCAAGCCGAGCGTGAGAGAATCGCGCGCGCCGCGTATGGCGAGATCGGCACGACCTTCCTCGAGCTCTTTCGGCATCTTCGGCCGGGCGAGGCGATCCGACGCGTGCACAACGTCGATGCGCCGCCTCTCGAGCAGCTTCGGGCGGGCGGCAAGGGCGCGGTGCTCGTCACGGGGCACTTCGGCAATTGGGAGCTGGTCGGCGCGGCTCTGGTCGATCTCGGGTGGCCCCTTACCGCATTGGTGGCGACGCAACGCAATCGACGCGTCGACGCGCTCGTGACGCGCATGCGCGAACGCGCCGGCCTCAAGATCCTCCGCACGGACGAAGGGCTTCGGCCGATGCTTCGCGTGCTCCTGCGGAACGAGTTCCTCTGCTTCTTGAACGATCAGGACGCCGGCTCGGAAGGGCGATTCGTCTCCTTCCTCGGCCGCCCTGCCTCGACCGCGGTGGGACCAGCGCGCTTCGCCCGGCTCGCGGGCTGTGCCATTCTTTGCGGCCACTCGATCCGTCGAGTCGACGGCACCTACGACCTCAAGATCAGCGAGCCGATCGTCCTGCGCGAGGATCTTCCGCCGGAGGAAGCGGAGCTCGAGGCGACCACGCGGATGGTCGCGATCTTGGATGCGTTGGTTCGAACCTATCCCGAGCAGTGGTTCTGGATGCACCGGCGGTGGAAGACGAGGCCGCCGGGAGAGAAGGAGTTGCTGAATGCGCGCGCTTAGCTACGGCGAGGTGGGGAACGAGCGGGCCGGAGTTCTCGAAGGCGATCGGTTCGTCGACATCGCGTCGCTCAACCCGGCCTGGGTCTTCGGATGGCGAGCGATCCTCGCATGGGACCTCAGCGAGGCGGTCTTCACCGCGGCGCGAGAGGCGCTCGATCGTGGAGAAGGCACGCCGCTGGATCAGGTGCGGCTCGGGCCGCCGATTCCCAATCCGTCCAAGATCGTGGCGATCGGCCTCAACTACCGCGATCACGCGCTCGAGCAGAAGAAGGAGCCGCCGGAGGTGCCGCTCCTGTTCGCCAAGGCGCCGAGCTGCCTGATCGGCGCGCACGATGACATTCGGCTACCGGAACAGGAGACCCAAGTCGACGCGGAAGCCGAGCTCTGCCTCGTGATCGGGCGGCGCGCATCGCGCGTCTCGGAGGCACAAGCGCTGGACTTCGTCTTCGGGTGGACGGTGATGAACGACGTGAGTGGCCGCGCGGCCCAGTACGGCGATCGCCAGTGGTTTCGCGGCAAGAGCTTCGACACCTTCGGTCCCTGCGGACCGTGGATCGTGACGCGCGAGGAGCTGCCCGATCCGCGCGGCTTGGATCTCTCGGCCGATTGGGGCGGCGAGCCGATGCAGCGCGGCAACACGCGCGATCTGATCCACTCGCCGGCCGCGCTCGTCTCCTACATCAGCCACCAGATGACGCTCGAACCGGGCGACCTCATCACGACCGGGACGCCCGCCGGCGTCGGTGTCTTTCGCGAGCCGCCGGTCTTCCTCCGCTCGGGGATGGATGTGCGAATCCGCCTGGAAGGCGTGGGGGAGCTGGTGAATCGCGTGGTCTGAGGGCGTCGTCTAGTGCGCGACGCCGCTCGGCCGGTGCTGCGCCTGGATCTTTGACGTCTCCCGTCGGAATTTCTCGGCGTAGAGCTTCGACATCGCGGAGCGCTTGAGCTCCTTCATCGCGTAGTGCCGTGGACGATCGACGAACCAGCGGCACTCCTCGGGCAAGAGCACCAGACTGACATGGATGTTCGGCGCGATCCCGATCGGGAGATCGCGGTCCATGCACGCTTCGTAGAGGCGTCGGAAGACCGGCACCATCTCCTCCGTGGTCGGCGGCGCGACGTCCTCGTAGTCGGTGCCGATCAACGGACGAAAGACGCAGACGGTCGGGATGCCGCCATGCTCGGTGATCCAATCGATCGCGGCCATCGACGACTCAGGGGACTCGAGGCCGGCGACGATTTCCCCGTTCGAGACCCACGGCTCGAACGAGCCCTTCTTCTTGAGCTTCGCGCAGTAGTCGACCGCGGCGAGGTAACGATCGAGCCCGTACTCGCGGTGCTTGCCCGGGCAGACCTCGATGAAGCGCTCCTGGTCGAAGAGCTCGAAGCAGAAGGAGACGCGATTGACGCCCATCTCCTTCAAACGGTCGTAGCGTGAGAAGTCGGGGTGCGGCGGCGTCTGGATGCCGATCAGAAGCCCGGTCTGTCGCTTGATCTCCTTGATGTAGGGCTCGAGGATGTCGAGGAAGCCGTGGTCGCTGTGGTGCCCGGTGTTGAAGTCGACGTAGGTGATGCCCGACTCCTGGATCGCGGCCCAGATCACCTCCATCACGTCGTCGATCGACTTCTGATCGGTGCCGTCGTCCACTCCCAGGTTGAGCCCGACCGAGCAGAACTTGCAGTTCGACTTCGGCTTCTCCGTCCAGTACTCGCAGACCTTCGCCTGATAGATCCCCAGGTAGGTCCCCTGCAGCGTTCCGATGCGCGTCATCGGCCGGCCGCTCGTCGTCTCGCGCTCGTACCAGTCCGGCTTGGGCGAGAGCGTGACCGGAGAGATGCGCTCGCCGTCGTCGCGGCGAATCCAGTAGGTCCCTTCCTCCTGGTGGAGGATGTAGGGGGACCTCTTGGCGAAGGCTTCCGCCACCGGCGCGTTGGTCCAAAGACCGGTCGGGAGGATCAGCTCCAGGCCGGAGCCGAGGCCGGCTCGCGTGCGAAGGATCTGCCGGCCGCCGTCCCGTTCCACAAAACAGGAGTCGTCGATCTTGAGCCCCCGGCAATAGAGGTCGAGCTTCAAGAGGCCGGGATTCGAGCGGACGTCGGTTTCCATGGTGTCTCCCCGGGAGTTTCCGACCGAGCGTTCCGCGTGTGGCGGCGGAACAGGTGTGGGCTCAAGTGTAGTCGGCACTCGGGGGAGCCAGAACCAACAAATGCATTTAAGACGTAGATATCCGTTGCTGCGATCGGGTCGCGTCGGCCTAAGCCCGAGCTCGCGCGGACCGGACGAAGAAGCGCCGGCCGGATCACCCCGAGGTATCCGGCCGGCGCCGCAGCGTCGCGATCGGTCGCGCCGCCTCTAGTCGTAGTACTCGAGGCCGAGGTGCGTGATCAGCTCCTCGCCCTTCAGGTGCCGGAGCCGGTTCTTCATCTTCATCAGCTGAATGAAGAGGTCGTGCTCCGGGTAGACCTCGGGCGCGTGCATCGGGCTCTTGAAGTAGAACGAGAGCCACTCCTGAATGCCGCGCATCTTGGTCCGCCCGGCCAGGTCCATCAGAAGTGCCAAGTCGAGCACGATCGGCGCCGCCAGGATGGAGTCGCGGCAGAGGAAGTTGATCTTGATCTGCATGGGATAGCCCATCCATCCGAAGATGTCGATGTTGTCCCAGGCTTCCTTCTCGTCACCGCGCGGCGGGTAATAGTTGATGCGCACCTTGTGGAAGAGGTTGCCGTAGAGCGACGGATAGAGATGCGGCTGAAGGATCGAGTCGAGCACCGAGAGCTTCGACTCTTCCTTGGTCTTGAACGACTCGGGGTCGTCGAGCACTTCGCCGTCACGGTTGCCGAGGATGTTGGTCGAGAACCAGCCCGACACGCCGAGCA
>CAZZAH010000077.1:0-3166 GCA_964652115.1 uncultured bacterium
ATTTTTTTTTTTAATGATACGGAGACCACCGAGATCTACACCGAGGTCTATCGCGAGGCGAGGCGCCTCGGCTTCCGCACCAGCGCGCACGCCGGTGAGGCAGCAGGCGCGGACAGCATGTGGGGCGCCATCCGCTCCCTCGAGGTCGACCGCATCGGCCACGGCACGCGAGCCGAGGAAGATCCCGCGCTGCTCGATCACCTCGCCCGCACTCGCCTGCCCCTCGAGATGTGCCCCATCTCGAATCTGCGAACCGGCACCGTCGCCTCGATCGACGTGCATCCGATCCGTCGCTACTTCGACCGCGGCCTGCTCGTCACCGTCAATACCGACGACCCCGGCATGTTCGGCAACTCACTCCTCGACGAGTACGAGCTCCTCGCGCGCGAGCACAGCTTCACTGAGTCCGAGATCGTGACGCTGATCCGAAACGCGATCGACGCCTCGTGGGCGAGCGAGGAAAAGAAGGTCGAGCTGCACGCGCGCCTCGCGGCGATGGCTTAGCGGCACTCTTCTGCTTTCAGCGACGGCCTCGCACCCTCACCACCAGCGCAACGAAGACCCCGGCTAACGCCTCGCGGGCCGGAGCGACTCAGCGACCATCTTCCACGCACCATCGCCCTCGCGACGCCACACGCGGAGATAGCCCCCCGACTCCTCACCCAGGGAATACGTGCCCCACGTCGCGCCGAGGTCGCCCGTCGTCGCGACGAGTGCGCGTTCAGGCGCGGTGGTCGGCGCGACGAAGGGACCGAGTTCCGCTTCGTACGCCGCGATGCCGTCAAACGGGAGCTTCCCGCGTCGAAGGAGACGGCACGCGCGCGAGGTCCACTGCTCGCGCGGTTGCGTGCCGCTCGCCGCGTCGACGTCGGAGAGAGGCGGGACGTCGCCGGCGATAGAAGGAGCGGAAGCGGCAGGCGCGTTCACCTGCGCGGGGACGGGAAGCGCCGAGGGGGTGGTGATTCCGCCGTCCGCCGCCGCCTTCCACGAACCGTCCGCCTGCCGCTGCCACACTGTTAGATAGACACCCGACGCGACGATGCTGTCGTCGCCCGCGTGCTCTCGAAGTTGCCATGGTCCGCAGGTGTAGCCCAAGTCACCAGAACGGGCGATATCGGCAAGCTCGGGCCACCAGAGAAGCGAGCTCCCGTCTTCCTCCTGCGCGCGCCAGAACTCCTGCGCGTTGATCGGCGTCGGTTGAAAGATGACGCCGTCGGCCGCGAGATAGGTCAGGAAGGCTTCGCGAGTGCCGCGTTTCATCGCATCGGCGCAGAAGTCGCGCTCCGCCTGCACCACGGGCAGCACACGCTCGGGAGCGGGCGCCGCGTCGGCCGGAGGTGGTGGCGACATCACCAACCTCGCCTGCGCCGTGGTCGCGAGCAACACGATCCCGGCAAAGGAAAGGAAAGCCCGCGCTGCCGGGGCGACTCGCTTCGTCGGTTGTTCATCGCTGGTCTTCATGCCTTCCTCGATTGCTCCTCCAGAGGCTCGAGACGACGCTTCCGATCCTCATGCCGCGCCGCTCAAGGATCGGACCTTACGTCGTCCCGAGCGTCTGAAGGAGCGACGTTGGGTAGCGTCGCCTCTCCGCGGGCGTGCGGCAACGCGCGTGGGACGAACCGGCGGTTCGGTGGGACGAGGCGAGGGATCGGCGCGATCAACGCTGCGCGCGCGAGCGACTTCATGCGCGGCGGCTGCTAGTCTCCTCGCGAGGGGCTTCCATCACACGAGGAGAAGCGATGGCGTTCGGCAAGTCGCAAGGGAATCGAGTCGACGTAGGGCTGCTCGTGATTCGGCTCGGGGTCGGCGCGAGCATGGCGATCTTTCACGGATTCGGAAAGCTGGCCGAAGGACCGGAGCGATGGGCGAAGGTCGGCGTGAACATGAAGAACTTAGGCATCGGCTTCGCGCCCGAGGTCTGGGGCTTCGCGGCGGGTGCCACCGAGTTCTTCGGCTCGGTCCTCCTCGCGATCGGGCTCTTCTTTCGTCCCGCGGCGGCGCTGCTTGCGTTCACCATGATCGTGGCGGCGATGCGGCATGTGAACCTCCCCGCGGGCCAGCCCAACGCGGGCTGGGAAGGCGCGTCCCACGCGCTCGAGCTCCTCGCGGTCTACGTCGGGCTGCTCCTCGCGGGGCCCGGCAAGTACAAGGTCGGGAAGTAGGCTACGACCGCGTCGTTCGCGCGAGCATCCACTCGAGGGCGAAGGTACTGAGTTGCCCGCCCGGTCCGAAGGGGACGAAGTCGAAGCCGTGCGTCGCCCAGGGCAGCGCGACTTCCAGGTGTCGCGCGTCGGTCTCCGCCAATCGATGATCGAGGTCGGCGCTGTGATGCGGCGACACGAGCTCATCGCGTCCGCCCTGCAAGAGCAGCGTCGGCTGAAGCCCCGGCCGCAGCGCGCGGACCGCGGAGGCCGCGTCGAATCGCGCGCTCGCGGTGATCGGATCGCCGCTCAGGTAATCGCGAAGCACGCCGCGCGTGTCGATCACGAGCGGATTGCCCGGATGCTCCCAGCTCCAACGCAGATCGGTCGGCCCATAGAAGGAGATGACGCCGCGGATGCCCGGGTCCTCGCCTCGATACGCGACATCGAGCGCGATCTGCCCGCCGGCCGAGCGACCGAGCAGTACCACCCGATCTGGATCGAGATGCAAGGAGTCCGCGCGCGCACGCAGGAACTCGATCGCCGCGCGCACGTCGTCCGACGCGGCGGGATAGGGCCAGCGCGGCGCGAGCCGATAGACGACGTCGGCCACCGCGTACCCGCGCCCGGCGAGGTAGCGGTCCATCGGCTTGAAGCCTTGGTTGTCGCCGCTCTGCCACGAGCCGCCGTGGATCGACACGACGAGCGGCGCCTGCGTGGCCCCGATCGCCGGATAGAAGTGGAGCTCGAGCGGCGCGCCCCCTTCGCGGCTGTAGATCATGCGCGCGGGCTCGAAGTCGGGCGTCGCGAGCCCGCGGAAGAGATCCGCGAGGACGATCGGCGATCGAGTGACCGTCGCGTCCCCGAACGCGGCGCGACAACGCGAGGGAAGGCTCGGCGCGTAGGCCATCGCGCGGAGGAGCGGAGTCGTGGCGAGCACCGCGCCCGTCAGGCAAAGCCCAAGCGCGATGCGCCCGCTTCGACTTCGTCCGCGAAGCAACAGCGCCGCGAGCAGGCAGGCCAGC
>CAZZAH010000077.1:3266-7331 GCA_964652115.1 uncultured bacterium
GCGCCCGCTTCGACTTCGTCCGCGAAGCAACAGCGCCGCGAGCAGGCAGGCCAGCGCCACGAAGTGGCCAAGCTCGGTCGCGCCGACCGCCACCATCCAGAGGAAGTGCGTCGGCGCCGGAAACACCGCGAGGAGCGCGAGCGCAAAGAGAAGGCCGGCGAGGCCGAGGCGAACGACGGGGAGGATTCGCACGCGAGCACGATACACGCGGCGCGCGCGGGCGGCCAGCGTCTCGCCTAGTTCTTCGACCCTGCCCAGTCGAGCGAGTCGACCAGCGCGAAAACGGAGTACTCCCTGTCCTGGTAGATCTCCTTCACACCGGCGCGCGCGCGCCACCACTCGCGCGACGCCGGGCAGCGCGCACCGGAGATGGCATGCGTGAAGCCGAGGCGCCGCTTGATCTCCCATCCCGGCACGTCGGGCCGATCGAGGTGGAGCCACTGCATGTACTCCCACTCGCGCGGGTAGGCGTAGAAGGAAAAGGTCGGGTCGAGCGCCGCGACGTAGCGATGATTGGGTGCGTAGTAGAAGAGGGTGGTGAACTCATCCCACTCGAAGTGCAGGACGGAGGCGGGCGCCGGCAGGTTGTCTCGCATCCAAAGGCCCGCCTGCTCCATCGTCGGACGCCCGACGGAGCGCACCGAGGACTCGAGATCGGCGCGCGTTCGCTGATGCGAGATGAAGAGCCCGCCGAATGCCGCCATCAGGATGATCGCCGGAACGCCGCGTCGTTCCAGCAGGCCGCTCAAGAGCGTGTCCCGCGCGTTCCACAGGTCCGTCGCGACCACGGCGCCGGCCAGGATCGCGATCGGCACGAAGATCTCGACGAAGCGCGCCGAGGTGAAGGTCAAGACGAGGAAGGCGCTGGCCAGCACCGCCAGAAAGCGCGCGTTTCGGGTCAGCCGCACGCCGAGCAGCACCGTCCCCAGAATCGAGCCGAGCCAGATCGCCATCGGAGTAAACGAGTAGATCAGCAGGCTCCGGCTCGAGAAGGGATCGAACTCCATCCCGAGCGAGAGATGCGCCGGCCTCGGCCCTAGAATGTACTTCGACACGATCACGTTCTGGACGTACCAGTTCTCGAATGTATAGGGGAAGTGTGGGTGAAGTGTGTAACCGAGCAACACGCCGATCAGCGAGTAGACCGGCGGCTTCCACTCGAACCGCTTCTCCGAGAGGAACACGGTCGCGGTATAGATGATCGCGATCGCCACCAGGTTGTGCGGTGCGGAGTGGGCGTAGGCGTAGCCCATGCCGATCGGGATCAGCCATTTCCACCTTCGCTGTGTCATCGCGAGCACGCCGAGCAACATGAAGACGAGCATCATGACGTGCGGCCGGACCAGCAGGAGCCGCCAGGTGAACTGGGTGCCCGAGCTGAGCAGCGCGAACCACCACAGTAGCGGCGCCCGCACCTGAAGCACGCGCAATGAAAGGTAGAAGGTCCCGCACACGATCACCAGAAGCAGCGCCAAGCCCTGCTTCGCCCCACCCACCAGCGCGCCCTCATCCCGGCAGAAGAGCGAGAGGTAGTAGTGATACAGCAATTCCTTGTCGGCGAAGTGATCCTTCCAGAGGCTGTACTGCGCCCACGGAAAGTCGTGCGGCTCGCCCCGTGTCGCGACCAGGTTGGCGAAGCGCGCGTGGTAGTAGCCATCGACTCCGGGCAGGCCGGGCGTGACCGACAGAATCGAGGCGAAGTAGAAGTACGAGTAGGCCGCCATCGCCACCAGAGCGATGAAAGCGCCCACCTCCGCCCAAGGAATCCCCGTCGCGCGCGACGGCGCGGCAACCTGGCTTCGTTCGGGAACGACGCTCGTCTCGGACATGCGAACCTCTCAGTCGCCCTTGAGCAGCAGACCCATCGACGGCTCCTCCACCTCAGGCTCGCGTGGCGCGGCCTCCACCTGTCGGAGCGGCGGCTCGACCGGAGCCTCGGGCTCAGCGGCGTGCGCGAGCCGCGCGCATCGATCGAGGAGCGAGAACTGAAGCTGGAAGAGGGCGAACTGCGCCGGGTTCGGCACCACGCCGGTCCCTCCCATGATGTCGTCGCGGAAGAGCGGCCCAAGCGGACAGAAGAGCACGCGCCCAGTCCCGACCTGCGCCTCGAACACCTCCGCGCGGTCGAGGAGCTGATCGGTCGAAGCGGCGGCCACCTCATCCTTGAGCGCATTCGCCCGTTCGATCAGCTCACTCGGAAAGGCCGACGCGGTGTCGGCGTAGGCCACGAAGTCGAGCTCAGCCGCGTCACGGGTCCGCGGCTCGGCGTCCAGCATCGCGCGGTAAGTCACCTCGCACTCATGGCCGGTGCCGCAGACGAACAACGTGCCGCCCTCGCGCAGGTAAGCGCGCAACGACTCAACGGAGGCGTGCTGCGAGGGAAGCTGCGGTCGGAGCCACACGACGATGTTGGGTGCGCCCGTGTCGCCGGCCGGTGCGGTATCGACTTCCGGGACGTACCCCGCGCGCCCGATCCAGGTGAAGAAGGTCCAGTAGGAAGGCAGCGGCTTCGCCTTCATCGTGTCTCCTTCGGGCAGATAGAAGAGGCCGCCGTCGAGCACGGCGAAGCGCGCGTGCTCTCGAGGCAAGGGCGGCGCCACCGTCTCGGCCAGGCCGCGGCGCGCGAGCGCCTCCGCCACGATCCCTCCGCTGAAACCGGCCACGAGCAGCGAGCCGATGAGCACGGGAGCACGCGCCGCACGCGTGCGCAGGATCAGCACCGCCAACGCACAGGCCGAAGACGCCGCCAACAGGCGCCAGATCCACTCGAGCATCGGCCGCTGCGAAGCACGCCGCGCGTACTCGACCATCGAGAGGAGGAACTCCGGCTTCCCGCGCAGGAAGACGTAGAAGTTGGAGAAGGTCGTGCTGTCGGTGAAGGAAAGCACGCGCCCCTTCCCTACCCGACGTGCCGCCGCCTGCGAGAAGAGGCCGTAGGCATAGTCGCGCTGCGGCTTCGGCTCAGTAAAGAAGGAGCGCTGGGAATAGTCGGCGGGCAGGGTCAGCAGGTCGTAGCCGGTGATCACGCTGCGCCAGCTCGGTGAAAGCTCGAGCGTGCAGCTCGTGGCGAAGGCATAGAAGGGGACACGCGACATGACCGGATGCCGCCCCACCGCCGGCGGTTCATAGTACGAAAGCGCCATCGACCCCAACGCGTAGGTCGCGTCCTCGACGAAGCGCATGCCGAAGCGCCTCGCGATCGGGTTGAGGTAGGAGGACATGCCGAAGACGTTGGTGTGGTCGCCGATCAGGATCAGCCCGCCGCCCGCCTTGACGAAGCGCTCGACCGCGTCGACCTCGGCCGGCGCGTAGGCTCGGGTCGGCGTCTTCAGGATCAGCACGTCGTATCGATTGAGCTGCCCATCATCCAGCGGGAGCTCGGTCGACGCCACCTGGTAGTAAAGCCGCAGAAGCTTGTACAGCGAGTTGTAGTTGTACACCGTCCCTTCGCCGTACGAGGTGCGCGACATCTCGACGTCGGTGCGCTCCCACTGGCTATGCCCTTCGTCGATCAGCACGCGATCACCGATCGGTCGACCCGGCCGATCGGCCAGACGAAGCGAGACGAGCGCGAAGACGAGAGCGCCCGCCGCCAGCGCTCCACCGGCCGCCCAACCGACGAGTCGCGCGTCTGGGAGGATCCTTCGCGCTCGCGGCCGCCCCAATGCGCTCGACGCGATCCACGCCGCGGGGAGCAGCGTCGCGACCTGCACGGTCGGAAGCCACATCCGATCGGTGTTCTCGCTCCGCACCGCGATCAGATAGAGGCAGGTGGTGCGAAGGACGAGGAAGCCGGAGATCCCGAGAATCGCGCGCAGCCATCGCGCGGCGCTCGCACGACCGAGGACCGAGGCCGCGCTCGCGAGAAAGACCGTCATCGGCAGCAATGCGAAGAGCTCGGCGCTCGGCACGAGGTGGTAGAGGTAATCGCCGTCGACCACCGCCAGCTCACCGCCAATGCGCGTCACGTCGACGCCCACCCAGCGCATCAGCTCGAAGGGGAGCCACCCCGCGGCGGCCATGCGATGCCACTGGTGCCCCCACTCCCAGAAGATCGCCATCAAG
>CAZZAH010000077.1:7431-12380 GCA_964652115.1 uncultured bacterium
CCGCGCGAGGACCGCATGCGCGTCGTAGAAGTTCACCGGTCCGAGCTCCGTCGTGACCGAAGGGCGCGCCAGCGGAACCTCGCTGACGTCGAATTGAAGCAGCGCGCGCAGTCGAGGACAGGCTCGCGCCGCAGGTTCCGAGAGGTTGAGTAGGAGCGTCCCTCCCGACTCGAGGAAGCGCTGAAGCAGCGAGGCCTCGCGCGCACTCAAGTCGCGGGTCGGCGCGAGCATCGCGAGGACGCGGGCGTGCGCGAAGGCGCTCTCGGACCATTCGCGCGTCGCGAGAGGAAGCAGGTCCTCGCGAAGGAGCGACATCTCGACGCCGCGAATCGCGTCCGCGCCCCAGGCCATCACGATGAACTGGTTGTTGTGTGAGTGATCGACCAGCGCGACGCGCGGCCCGCCATCGGCAAGCACCTCGGCTGAGGCAAGTCGCGGCGTAAAGACGAAGGGCGCGAGGAGGAGCGATGCGCAAAGTCCGATGCCGAGCTCCTTCGCCGCGCGCGCAAGCGGCTCGCGACGCCACCTTCGCGGCGCGCTCGCCAGCGCGGCAGCCACGCCGATCAGAAGAAGCAGCGCGCCAAGCAGCACCGGCGGCAGCGTTCGATCAACTCCGCCCACCACCCATAGCAACGCGCGCCGGAGGTAGGCCCATCCGTCGTTCAAACCGGTGTTCTGGAGCATCGACGTGTCGCCGAAGACGAGGATGCGTCCGCCGCCTCGCGTGATCGAGGTCGCGACCAGCGGCACGTCGCCGAAACGCTCCGGCGCCGCGTAGCCCAGGTTGCCGAGGTAGCCGGTCGCCATCGAGGTCGAGTCCCCCGCGTCGGAGTAGGCGTTCGCCCCGACCAGGAGCGGCGTCGCCTTCGTGCCGTCGACCGCCAACGATGCGCCGACCCACACCTGCGCCTGCTCTTGACGCGTGAAGCCCGCGTTGATCGGGTGGCCCGGAAAGCGCATCGCCTCGAGCCAGTGCCGCTGAAAGGAAACCGCGGAGTCGAAGTTGAGCGCGATCCCGTGTCGCCGGACGAGCTGGTTGATCGGACCCCGAATCGTGGTGGTCGTGGTGTGATCGCCGGCACAGACGAGCGCTCCACCACGCGCGAGAAAGTGTTCCACCCGCTCGCGCTCCTCGTCGGTGAACGCGCGCGGCGGATTCACGATCAGCAGGATCGACGCCTGATCGACCTCGGCTTGGTCGAGGCCGGAGTGACGCACGTCGAGTCCGAAGGCTCGGAGGTATCGTTCGAGGAGCCCGAACATCCCCTCCGCCTGGAGTCCGAGATTGGCGTTGGTCGAAGGGTCCTTGAACTCGAGGTGCCCCTCGTCGAAGAAGAGCACGCGCTTTCCGACCAGCGCGCCATTGTCGACGCGAGAACCGAGGAAGCCCCAGCCGAGCAGCAGGCCCAAGGCCGCGCCCCCGGCGATCCAAGCCATGCGCGCTCGGCTGGCTGGCGGCGCGCCCTCCCCGTTCTCCGCACGCTCGAAGCGGCGGATCACGTAGGTGGCGAGGATCGCCGAGGCGCCGATCACGAGCAGTCCGCCCGTGCTCTCCCAGAGGCCGAGCCCGGTCCAACGCCGCAGTCGAAAGAGAATCGAGTGCCAGCTCGCGATCACGGCGATGTTGAGCGCGAGGTTCATCCCCGCGAAGTAAGTCGTCGAGACCCACGCCCGTCCCCCGTGGGCCTCGACCGCCATGGTCCACACGAACAGCAGGAAGGCGACCTGCGTGGCCGGGTGGAGAAGAACGAGTGCGCCTTGCCAGCTCGGCGCGATGCCGTCGATCACCGATCGCCCGGCGTTCCAGATCGAAAGCTTGAGCCCGGTGCCGAACGCGGTGTCGGCGAACACCACGAGAGGCAGCAGAAGGAGAAGCGCGTTGCCGGCGGCGCGTTCGCGGCGATCGGCGCGCGGGAGAAGTCCCCACAGCGCCAAGCCGGCGAGAGGAGCGAAGCGCGGGCCGACCGCGACGAGCCTCGTGATCGCCAACGCAAGCAGTAGGCGGCCGAGGACAGGACGCCACCCGAGTCGCGCGCGCGAGGCCGCGAGGTGGGCGGCGAGCAACAAACCGACGAGCAGTCCGCGCGCAGAGGCCGGGACGATGCCGGTCACATCGAGCGAAAGCGCGACGACGGCACACGTCGAGAGGAGAGCGACCGCAGAGGTTGCCGTCGCCGTGGCCGCGCTCGCGCCGGGCGCGAAGGCCCGGCGCGGTTGCGCGACTCTCGGACTTAGCTCGATCGTCGACAGGTTAGCGATCCCGGCGGCGCATGCCGCGGTGGCTCACCAACCCGATTCCAGCGAGAAGCGCCAAGCTCAGGACGCCACCCGGGGACGCATCGGCTCCGCTCGGATCCACCGGGTCCACCTCGATCGGACAGGCGGAGGTCCCGTTGCAGGTATTGCCGTGATTACAGGTCGAGGTCGTGTTGCAGGTCGGCGATCCATTGCAGGTGTTGCCACCGTTGAACGAGATCGTGCAACTGCCACTGTAGTTACACGTGCTGGCGCCGTTCTGCGTCTTCTGGCAATCACCGGCGGCGTTGCAGGTAGTCGACCCGTTATGGGTGTTGAGGCAACCTGAGCTGCCGTTGAAGGTCTGATCGCAGCCGGACGCACCGTTGCAGGTGTCCTTACCATTGAAAGTGAACTGGTGAGGACCCGTGCACGATTGGGATCCGTTGCAGGTCGCCTTCCCATTCACGGTCTGGACCCCGCAGCCCGCGCCCCCGTTGCAGGTGCTCGAGCCATTCGCGGTTGTGGGGCACCCGCTCGCATAGTTGCAGGTGGTCCCGCCATTGAACGTGATGTCGTTGTCGCAGCCCTTTCGGTAGTTGCCGTTACAGGTCGACTGGCCGTTGAAGGTCTGTTGACAGCTGTATTGGCCGTTGCAGGTCTGCGTTCCGTTGAAGGTCGGCTGGGTCCCGCCGGGCGGATCCTGCGCGGGCTCGACCTTCATCCCGCCGACGGCTTGAGAGAGGGAATTCCCGTAGATCGGTGAGGTCGGCTCCGACTTCCCGTCGTTTCGGCCGCACCCTTGGAACACTGGGACGCTAATCATCCCGAGGAGCACGAAGAGGATGGCGAATTTCTCCGCCCGCCGCAGCTTCATAGCAGCCTCCCGCGCTCGATCTGTGAGTGCGCGCGGTGGGTCCCCTCCCGGAACTACCCTGCGGCCCTGCTCACCCCCTGGCGGGTACGATCGAGCGACGAGAACTTTAAAAGCGCGGCCTCGCGGCGTCAACCGTCGGACGGCCAGAAGTAACGGCCGTTCGATCGACCTAGCGATCAGTTCAGCTAACTTCGGCTAAATCTCGGCCGGCCGATGCGGGGAATCGGCGCTTTGCGCGGCTAATTCCGCACCGCCCCCGAATCGCAACTGTTAAAGTCATTCGCAACCACGTTCGCCTTTGACCCTCAGGCTTACACAGCCTACAGTTCTCCGCGCCGTTTCTGGCGGCAGGGGCCAACCAGACCCCGAACAAGGAGGTAACGATCGATGCGAATACGCAAAGGAGAGTGGACCGCTCTCGGCGTCGTCGGGCTGGCCCTGGCCGGCCTGGCGATGTTCTACAGCTGCGGTCCCCGTGACGACCATCCGGTCAGCTCGCCGATCTTCGGTGAGGCGAGCGAGCAGGCGGTGCGCGGCATGGGGTTGCCGTACGTCGTCGAGCCCGCGCCCGGCGGGTACAACACGTTCAACGGCAAGAACACGTGCAACGGGTCCGACGGCTGCCTGAAGACGCTGAACGGGACCAACACGTGCAACTTCAACCTCCCATCCGGCTGCCAGCAGATCCCGACCTTCAACGGCAAGAGCACGTGCAATTACGCGAGTGGGTGTCCGACCACCATGAACGGAACGAGCACGTGCAACGGGAATCAGTCGATGGCGTGCAACAACACCTGGAATGGCGGAAACACCTGTAACTCCAGCAGCGACTGTGGAGGCGGTGTCTTCACCATCAACGGTGCGAGCACCTGCAATCGCGCTGACGGCTGTCCGGGCACGACCAACGGGTCGAACACCTGCAACGGCTCAGCCGGCTGCTGGGAGACGTCCAACGGAGCGTCGACCTGCAACGGCACCGACGCGTGTCGCTCGACCCAGAACGGCAAGGACACCTGCAACGGCACCTCCGGGTGCCGGAAGACGGTGAACTCGGCCAGCACGTGCAACGGCGCCAGCACCTGCAATGGAGCTCGCGTCTGTCCGATCATCATCGATCCGCACGAGACCGGTGCCTCGAACGAAGGCCATGACGGCGGCCCCGTCGCCATGGCGAGCGTCCTGCTTCTGGGGATGCTCGGCTTCGTCAGCCACCGCTCCCTTACCAAGAAGAAGTAACTTCCAAGCGCGCGGGGCTTCACCCCAGAGGTCCCGCGCGCCTCCCTCGCCTCGTGTTACCCTTTCGCGGTCACTTTTCCGTAAACCACCGCAGGCGGTCGACCGCGCACGATCGCCGGCACGAGGAGATTCGATGCAGATTCAGCCCTACCTCAACTTTCCCGGTCAGTGCGAGGAAGCCTTCAAGTTCTACGCGCAGTGCTTCGGCGGCGAGGTCGTCTCGCTCTTCACCTTCGGCGGTTCCCCGATGGCGGAACATGCGCCGGCGGAGTGGCAGAGCAAGGTGATGCATTCGACGCTCAAGGTCGGAAACGCGATCGTGATGGGTTCGGACGCGCCGGCCGATCGCTACACCAAGCCGCAGGGTTTCTACGTTTCGGTGTCGTTGGAGAAGCCGGCCGATGCGGAGCGAGTCTTCGCCACGCTGGCCGACCGCGGCTCGATCGAGATGCCGATCCAGGAGACCTTCTGGGCCCTGCGCTTCGGCATGTGCGTCGATCGCTTCGGCATCCCCTGGATGGTGAACTGCGAGAAGACCGAGCACTAGCGCGCATTGCCGCCCCGGGCGCGACTTGCCCGGCTCCGGGGCGGCTTCTCTCTC
>CAZZAH010000078.1:0-12375 GCA_964652115.1 uncultured bacterium
GGCTGTAGTCCTGCACCACCACGGTGTAGGTGCCGGTGGCGGTGAGCTGCGCATCCAGTCGGTCGCCGGTCTGGGTGTCGATCACCGCGGCGCCGCCGTTCGGCGGATACAGATAGATCGTCGTGTTGAGCGTTCCGCTGGTGGCCACCGCCGAGAAGAGCACGCGATCCCCGTTCGTCCCGCTGAAGGTGTAGGCGTCGAAGTCGCCCAGTTGATGCATCTGGCCCGACTTGAAGTCGGCCGACACGATCGCCCCGCCGTCAGGGTCCGGGCCGGTCGTGAACGGCCCCGCGGTGACGTTCAAGAACGACAGGTTGTATCCACCCGCGTCGTTCAATCCCGAGTCCTCGATCACGATCGTGTAGGTGCCGGTGGCGAGGAGCTGGTAGTCGGTGCGATCGCCGCTCGAGTTGACGACCTCGGTGCCGCTCGGGTTCTTGAGGCGCGTGACGGTGTTGGCCGCACCGCTCGTCGTGACGGCACCGATGAGCACGCGCTGGCCGTTGGTCCCGGAGAAGGTCCAGGTCTCGGAGAAGGTGGGAGAGGAGAGGGTGCCCGCGAGGACCTGCCCCGAGGTGATCGGCCCGCCGGCTCGGGCGGAGATCGGGATTGCGATGAAGAAAAGCAGGGCCGCGAAGATCCTGAGGAAGCCGGGAAGCGTGCGCATGGGAAGTCCTTTCGAACGCAGAGACGCCCTGAGTGGGATGTGGATCTACCGGGGAAACGTGTGGGCGAGGCGAAGCGAACGCTTGAAATGGCGAGTGGCGAAGATCGCCGCGCAACTCGCCCTGCGTACCCCTCGATAAGGGAGAAACCGAGGAAAGGAGCCCAACATGACCATCAACCGCACTGGCGAGACCGTTGCCTCATACGCCCAGAGCGCTTCAGAGAGCGAAGGCTCTGCTCACAGCACGCCGAAGGCCCCTCTGAACGCGATGACGCGCGACATGATCGACCTCGCGGGGAATGACTCGCCCTCCACCAAGCGTCGCGAGCTGGAATCGAGGGCCCACAAAACGCAGGATTCGATCGAGCAGATGAAGGCCGAGCTCGAAAAGCTGAAGGAGGCGCAGGACTCAGGCGGTTTCTGGGGCTTCCTCGGCGGTCTCTTCGGGGCGGGCGCGGGCATCATCATGGGTCCGCTGATCGGTACCTCGATCGGCAAAGCGATCGGCTCGAGCGCCAACGACGACGACGGTCGCGCCGAGCTGCTTCGGCAGAGCTCCCGCTACTCGTGGAAGGATCCGGACTGAGGCTGGATCGACGCGCGGCCGAGGCCGACCTACTCCTCACTCCACTCCGGCGCCTTGCCTTCATCCGGATTACGCGGCGCGATCATGATCATCTTCTCGCGCTCGACCATGGCGAGCCCGGCCGGCGCCTTGCGCGGCTTCCGCACGTACTTCTTGAGCGTGTAGATGACCGGCGCCTTCCCCGCATGGCGCGCCTTGCTGAAGAAGGCGGCGATGGCGGCCGCCTCCTCGAGCGTCTTGGCGCTCGGGTTGTCCTTGCGCCCTTCGCGCCGCAGGACGACATGACTGCCGGGCACACCGTGCGCGTGAAACCAAAAGTCCTCCGGATGCGCGAGCACGTGCGTGACGTGGTCGTTCTCCTTGTTCGAGCGGCCGACCCAGACGGTCCAGCCTTCTTTGGTGGTGAAGGCACGCGGGCGAAACGATTCGCGGCGGTCTTTCGGGTGGCGTTGCGCCGTCGCCGCGCTCGTTGCGGGGGCTTCCTTCCGCGCGGACTTCGTGCCCCTCGCGGATTCGGTCGCGGCGCGAGCATCGGCAGGTGCCTCCGCGCGAAAGGCCGGCTTCCACATCAAGCCAAGCGCGTCTCGGCGCCAGTTCTCGACCGCGCTCTCGCTCGGCGCGCCGTCTGAGTCCTTCACCCGCGACTCCACGCGGGAAAGCTTCACCACCGACTGATCGATCAGCTCGAGCCGCTTCTTCCGGTGCGGTTCGCCTCGTTCCCATCGACGCGCGCGACGAAAGTACGACTCGGCGTTGTCCTTCACCGAGCGCGCCGGATCGAGCGGGATACGAATCGGCGGCGCGTCCTCGCCACCGGCATAGTCCGGCGCGATCAGCTCGGCCTGCCCGCGCTCGATCTGGGCGAATTGGGCAAGGATCGCTTCACCGAACTTTCGGAGCGCGACCCCTTCTCCTGGTGCACCGCGCTCCGCGATGAGGTTCTCTCGCAGTCGAACGAGCCGCTTCATGTCGCTCGTGAGGACGCGGAGGATCGATGCACGACGCGTCTCCTCCTCCGCACGATCGGCGTTCGCCTTGTGTGCTCGCGCCATCAGCGTGAAGAGATCAGCGCCGGGCGCGGCGAACGGCGCGAAGAGCGGCTCAGGTACAACGCGCACGACGGCGGCGGGGAGGCCGAGCTTCTCCGCGGTCATGCCCTTTCGCCCCGGCCAGGCGATCTCCGCGCGGCGCGAGAAGAGGAGGAGGCAGGCGGTGGATGCATCGGCGGAATCGGCCGCATCCTCCGCGCGCTTCGCCTCAATTCGCTCGAGCGCTCTCGGCAGCGCGGTCTCCGGCGCGCGATCGATCGAGAGCGCATCGGCCAGCGCGAGAACCGCGTCGGTCACACTCACACCGCGGGCGACGCGCGCGATTTCGCGAGGCCAGCGCTCGCTGGGCAGATCCGCCAGCTTCACCGCCAGCTCGAGCGCGTCGAGCTTCTCCGGCGCCGGACGAGGATCGACCGCCGGTCCGCGATACTTCTCTCCCGCGCTCGCGCCGCCGCGCTCCAATGAGTCGATCACGATCTCGTCCGAGTCGAGGAGGCGGAGGTTACCGCGTCGCCCCGTCCACTCGCACACGAGCACGCGCGCCTGACCGTTCGAAGTCTCGAGCGGGATGCGAAGCACGCGGGCCTCGATCGTCGGCTCGACGCGGAGCAGGAACGCGCCGGCGAGCGAGCCGAGGAAGCCGCCGCTCGCGCCCTCTTCGAGCTCGCGCCCGGCCGGGGCGAGGTGCAGCGTCGAGTGAGTCGGGTCGACATCGATCACCAGGCGCCGCCGGAGCGCGCGATCGTTTCCCTCGACCAGAAAAACCAGCCCGCTCGCCGAGAGCCGATCGACCGCGAGAACGCGGAGCGGCCAGGGGAGGGCATTGCTGAGCTCGCGGCGCGCGAGGAGTAGGACCTTCGTTTCCATCGGCGCATTGTACGACGCGCCGCTCGGAAGCCCGGGCACTTCCTTCCGTCTTCGCGAACCTCTATCCTGCGCGCCTATGCCGGCAACCACTCATCCCTATCTCGGTGCCCACATGTCAGTCGCGGGCGGGCTTCATCTCGCGCTCGAGGAAGCGGCGCGCCATCGCTCGGGCGCGGTGCAGGTCTTCACCAAGAACTCGAACCAGTGGAACGCCAAGCCGCTCGACGACGAGTCGATTCGCCTCTTCAAGGAGACGAACGCGAGGCTCGGGCCCTTCGAGATGGCGGCGCACTCGTCCTACTTGATCAATCTGGGCACGGCCGACGATGTGCTGTGGAAGCGGTCGACCGATGCCTTGGTGATCGAGCTCGAACGGTGTGAAGCGCTCGGCATCCCTCGGCTCGTCTTCCATCCGGGCGCGCACATGGGCACGGGTGAGGCCGCGGGGCTCGCGCGTGTGGTGCTCGCGATGCGCGAGGCGATCGAGCGAACGTCCGGTTTTCGCACGCGCTTGGTGATGGAATCGACCGCGGGGCAGGGCTCCTGCCTCGGGCACAAGCTCGAGCACCTCGAGTACCTCTTGCAGGAGACGGGGCATGGCGAGCGGCTCGGCCTCTGCCTCGATACCTGTCATCTGCTCGCCGCTGGCTATGACTATCGACACGCCGAGGGCTACGGCGCGTTTCGTGAGGAGCTCGTGCGGCGCGTCGGGCTCGACTCGATCGTGTGGTTTCACCTCAACGATTCGAAGAAGGACTTAGGCTCGCGCGTCGATCGGCACACGCACATCGGCGACGGCTTCGTCGGCAAGAAGCCCTTCGCGTTCTTCTTGAAGGACGAGGTCTTCCGCGGCGTGCCGATGGTGCTCGAGACCCCGAAGGAAGACGAAGCCGACAAGAAGAACCTGGCGACCCTTCGACGCCTTTCGCGGATGGCCTAGCGTGGGACGCGAGGACTTCGTCGCCGCGCCCGCGGACATCGCGCTCATCGCCTTCGACATCGACGGAACCTTGATCGAGTCGCCCGAGGGCTACGTCATCTGGGAGCTGCTCAATCATCGCTTCACCGGTGGGCCCGAGCTGGGCGCCGAGCGTTATCGCGCCTTCCGCGCGGGCGAGATCGACTACGCGCGTTGGGTCGAGCTCGATGTCAGCGGATGGATCGAAGCAGGCGCGACGCGCGCGCAGATCTTGGAAGAGGTGCGGAAGCTCAGGCCGATCCGCGGCGCGCGCGAGTTGGTCGACACGCTCCATGCGCGCGGCTACAAGCTCGCGGTCATCTCCGGCACGCTCGACGTCGTGATCGAGGAGCACTTCCCCGAGCATCCGTTCCAGGAGGTCTTCACCAACCTCCTCGTTTTCGACGCGGCGGAGCGATTGGTCGGCTGGACCGCGACGCCGTATGACCAGGAGGGGAAGGCGCACGCGCTCGAACTGCTCGCGGAGCGCAACGGGCTGCCGCTCTCTCGCTGCGCCTTCGTCGGCGATCACCAGAACGATTGCGTGGTCGCGCGCCGCGCCGGCTTCAGCATCGCCTGGAATCCCAAGGTGCCGGAGATCGAGGAGGCTGCGACCTGCGTGATTCGCGGCGACAGTCTCGAGGCGATCCTCGAGCGGTTCTGACGGGCACTAGTCCTCGAGCGAGAGCCAGCCCGGTACCGGATCGGGATCCCCCCCCGGCAGCCGCGAGCGAAATTCGTTCGTGTGTAAGTTGTAGTCGTAGTCCCGCTCCCACTCGTCGATGTGCTTTTCCGTCTGCTCGATTGCGTGGAGGAGGAAGTCGCACTCCTCATCGCTCGTGGTCGGATGAAGCGAGACGCGCACCCAGCCCGGCTTCGCCGACAGGTCGCCGTGATCGATCAAGTCGGTGATGCGCTTCGAACGAGTCGGGCTGACGTGAAGCAGGTAGTGCCCATAGGTCCCGGCGCAGGAGCAACCGCCGCGCGACTGCACGCCGAAGCGATCGTTCAGGATCTGCGCGAAGAGGTTGTAGTGGATGCCCTCGACGTAGAAGGAGTAGATCGACTGCCGTTCGATCAGATCCTCCGCGAGCATGTGCACCCGCGGGATGCGCGGCAGCCGATCGAGCATGCGGCGATTGAGCTCTTCCTCGCGCGCGAGCATCGCGGCAGCGCCCATCTTCGCCTTGAGCTCAAAGCAGAGGGCGGTGCGGATCGCTTGCAGAAATCCGGGCGTGCCGCCGTCCTCGCGTTGCTCTAGGTCCGAGACGTAGCGGTGACCACCCCAGGGGTTCGTCCAGTCGACCGTGCCGCCGCCCGGTTGATCGGGCACCGCGTTTCGATCGAGCGTCGCGTCGAAGATCAAGACGCCTGAGCTGCCCGGCCCGCCGAGAAACTTGTGCGGCGAGAAGTAGATCGCGTCGAGCCGCGCCGCCGCGTCCTCCGGATGCATGTCGATCTCGACGTAGGGAGCGGAGGCGGCGAAGTCGACGAAGCAGACACCGCCGGCCGCATGCATTGCGCGTGCGAGGTCGTGGATCGGCACGCGCACGCCGCTGACGTTGGAGCAAGCGGTGAAGGCGCCGATCTTCGTTGGGCGATCGCGGTACGTGGCGAGCTCGCGTTCGAGCTCCGTGACGTCGACCAGTCCGCGCGGATCGGGCTGGAGCCTCACCACGTCGGCCAAGGTCTCGAGCCAGGAGGTGTGGTTCGAGTGATGCTCCATGTGCGTGAGGAAGACGACCGGCCGTTCCGCCTCCGGCAGCTCCGCGCGCGCGCGCAAGACGTCGGGCACGCGAAGGCCGAGGATGCGCTGGAGCTTGTTCACCACCGCGGTCATGCCCGAGCCCGCGGTCACGATCACGTCATCGGGCCCGGCGTGCACCGCGTCCTTGATGCGCCGTCGCGCGAGGTGATAGGCCTCGGTCATCCGCGCCGCCGTCATGCTCGATCCGGAGTGCGTGTTGCCGACGAAGGGGGCGAGCTCGAGCATGCGCTCCTCGATCGGCGCGTAGAGCCGTCCGCTCGCGGTCCAGTCGGCATAGACGATGCGCTGCTCGCCGTAGGCGGTGCGGTAGCGCTGGTCGATGCCGAGGATGCGGCGGCGGAAGGCGGCGAAGTGTTCGTTGAGGTTTGTGCGCGGCGCCATCGGACGTACGGAGCTACCAGTCATGAAACGATCCTCTCGCCAGGGTAGACTGGGCGAGATTACTCGAAATCGAGCTGGATGACGCCTTGGACTCTCGGCTAACGGTTCGCTGCGGGAACAAATCGCGCGCGGTCGGCGAGCTCTCTCGCGATCTCCATCTGATGTGATTTCTCGCGCGGCCAGCCCGAGACGTCGGCGTGATGGGGAAGGGGCGGGGACGGATCGATGGTCAGCTCACGGGCACGGAGCGCGAGCGCCACGAGGTCGGCGCGGCCCTGGAGAGCGCGATCGCGATCGAGCGCGATTCGAGTGCCGATTTCCCGCAGACCGGGCTCATCCAGAAGGCGATGCCGATAGACCGAGAGCAGCTGATCCCTGGCCGGCATGAAGGCGGCGGCTTTTAGCGTCCCGTCGACCTTCCGCACATAGGTTCGCTCGAGCACGAAGCGCGCGAGGGTTTCGTCGTCCTCGACAGCGGGGACAGTCGTGGCGTTGCTCAAGGGCGGGTCACCCGCTCGATCGCCTCGAGCAGGGATCCCGAGATGCTCCCATAGAAAGGTGTCGTGCCGCGCGACTTTGCACCGCCGAACTGTGTGATCCAGTGCAGCTGTCCCTCGTGGTCGACGCTCACGACGACCAAACGACCGGGATCCCGGTACCACTCGAGCTCGATGCATCCATCCGGTTCGGGGCAGAGGCTTGGGAGAGGAAGGTGGTACGGCAGGCTTCGAATCAGCTGGGACGCATAGTGCGCCGCCTCTCGACTCACTGGTTCCGCGCGGTCCCCGTCCCAACCGGCGGCGGTACGCTCCGCTACGACGCGGGCAAGCTCTTCCAAAGCTTGCCGCTGGCCCTCCCCGAACACGACCGAGGCAAGCAGCTCCGACTGACTCTGCAGAACCTGCTCCTGGATGTACGCGGCGGTCGGCCCGTACGCAGCGGTCTGGGACCCCGCGAGATCGAGGAAGTTGCTCAGCTCTCCGATCACGAAAGCCTCCTCACGGCCTCGTCGGTGATGACCGAGTAGAACAGTTCGTTCTTGAGCCAACGCAGCTTTGCGAGGTGTGCGCGGAGCTCAGCGTGGTCATCGCCGACGTCCTGTAGGTAGACGTCGATGTCCACCACGATGGCGGTCGTGCCGAGAGCCGGGTTCAGGTCGAGAGCTCGAATCAGATTCGCCGCGTATGGATGGCCCGGCAATCTGAACCGTCGATGGTCCAGCGACCCCGCGAGCGCGAGCTCCAATTCTCCAGGAGCCCGGGGCGGATCGCGCAGGAAATCGGCGATCGACGTACTCGGCGGAAGGTCGATTCTATTGATGAAGCGGACGCCCAACCTCTCCACGGTGCCGGGCGAGGCGAGCTGCTTATGGATCGCCCACAAACGCAGCGCCTCGATCTCGAACACATCCCACGTGTCGTATGGCTGTAGCTGGCTGAATCGGAATCCATCTCGATCGAACGCCGCCAGTCGGGTTCCGTCCGCCGACTTCACCCGAAATCCAATCCATCCGAGATCCTCGACGGTCGCCGCGGGAGGAGCAGCCGCGCCGCCACGAATCTCCGCGTGGAGAAGCCCCTGCGGCTCAACGACCGGGTAGTCGGGAAGCGCGCGACCGAGCGCGGGCTCGATCAGCTCGCGCGCCCACGCCCGTTCCGGCCGCGCGGTGAACGCGATCACCGCCTCGACGATCGGAGCGTGCGTCAGTCGAGGAAACCGGGTCGTAAGGTCGATCTGGATGGTGGGACTCACGGGATGCATCGTGCCACACCCTTCCGCGGAAGTTCAATGATGCCAGATCGGCTGCCCGACAAGGAGCATCCACTGGGAGATCGCGACTGAGCCGTTCGGAAGACGACAGTCAGCCACTAGCTTGACAAGGAGCATGCCCGCGATCTGCAACCGCCCCCTCAATCCATGCTCTTCTTAAACCTCCCCGCCGCGAACGCCAGGATGCTCAATCCGAACACCAACAGGATCACCGCCTGCGGCCAGAGCACATCGAGCCCCGAGGCCTTGAGGAAGATGCCGCGCAGGATCACGTTGTAGTAGCGCAGCGGGATCACATAGGTCGCGAGCTGGATCACCTTCGGCATGTTCTCGATCGGAAAGATCAGGCCCGAGAGGTAGATCATCGGAATCATCGCCAGGAAGATCGCCGACATCATCGCCTGCTGCTGCGTGCGCACCAGCGTCGACACGAAGAGCCCGATGCTGAGGTTCGTGAGCAGGAACGGCAGCGTGAGGAGCACGAGCAGCGGAAACGACCCCCGCAGCGGCACGTGGAAGAAGTAGACGATGAGCGCGGTCACCGCGGTGAGGTTGACGAGTCCGATGAGCGCGAAAGGCAGCAGCTTCCCCACGATCATCTGCCAAGGACGAATCGGCGTGACCAGGATCTGCTCCAGCGTGCCGATCTCCTTCTCGCGCACGACTCCCATCGACGGCAGGATGAGTGTGTTGAGTAGCAGCACGAGCGCCAAGATGACCGGCAGGTAGAACCACTTGCTCTTGAGGTCGGGGTTGTACCAGACGCGCGGACGAAGCTCGACCCCCGCCGGCGCATGTCCGCCGAGCATCGCGAAGACGCGCTTGCTCGCCTCCTCACTGATGATGGCCGAGGCGTAGCCCATCCCGACGACCGCCGAGTTGGAGTCGGTGCCGTCGACCAAGAGCTGAATGTCGGCGGTGCGTCCGGACGCCGTCGCCTTGCCGTAGCCGTGATCGATGACCAGCGCCACCTGCGCGTCGCCGCGGCGAAGCCATGGATCGACGTCGTTCACGTCCGCGGCCGAACCGACGAGCGCGAATCGATTGGAGGAGAGGAAGCGATCGAGGAGCACACGGCTCTCCGGCGTGCGATCGAGGTCGACCACCACGGTCGGGATCTCCTCGACGTCGGTGTTGGCGGCGAAGCCGAGCGCGAAGAGCTGGAAGATCGGCGCGAAGAAGAGAATCCGGAGCATCTTCGTGTCGTGACGAAGCTGCAGGAACTCCTTTCGGATCATGCGGCGAAGGATTTCCACGCTAGGCCTCCTTTCGCGTAAGGCGAAGCCAGGAGAAGGCGAAGACGGCGAAGGAGTAGGCACAGAGCAGCAGAAACGGCTGCGAGTACTCCGCGAGCGGTGCGCCCTTCAGGATGATGCCGCGAAGGATGACGAGGAAGTAACGCGCGGGAACCGTGTAGGTGATCGCTTGCAGCACGGCCGGCATCGACCGGATCGGAAAGATGAAGCCCGAGAGAAAGATCGCGGGCAACATCGAGAGCAGTGTTCCGACCTGGAAGGCCATCGCCTGCGAATCGACCAGGCTCGACACCAGAAGGCCGAAGCCGAGCGCACCGATCAGGTAGACCAGGGTCGCGAGGAAGAGATCGAAGTACGAGCCCTTCACCACCACGCCGAAGAGCACATTCGCCGCGACCAGGATGACCACGCTCGCCAGGAACGAGATGCCGAGATAGGGGAGCGTCTTTCCGATCACCAGCTGGCCCGCGCCCAAGGGCGTGACGCGAAGCTGCTCCATCGTGCCGCGCTCGCGTTCGCGCACGATCGAGAGCGCGGTCGAGAGCACGGCGGTGAGCATCAGGATGAAGCCGATCAGACCCGGCACCAGGAAGTGGGTCGACTTGAGCTCGGGGTTGTACCAGACGCGCGGACGATAGTCGATCAAGGTCGGCGCTTCGCCGCCGCGCGACGCGAAGAGCCTCGTGTTGGCCGCGGACGCGAGCGCCGAGGCGTAATTCAGCAGCGTGGTCGCGGTCTGCGCGTCGGTACCGTCGACGATGAACTGAACCGCCGCGCCGCGGCCCGCGTCCAAGTCGCGCGCATAGCCTTCGGGCACGATCAGGATCGCCTTCGCCACGCGCCTTTCGGTTACCGACTCGAGATCCGCGCCTCCGGGCAGCTCGGCCGCGCGATCGAAGAAGGTCGAGTTGACGAAAGACGACACGAGCTCACGGCTCGCCTGGCTGCGATCGAGGTCCTGCACCGCGAGCGCTACGTGCCTCACGTCGAAGTTGAGCGCGTAGCCGTAGAGCAGCAGCATCAGCGCCGGCACGCCGATCAGCATGCCGAGGGTCAAGGGATCGCGCGACGCTTGGCGAAGCTCCTTCTGCGCCACCGCGAGGATCTTCCGCATCATCGTCCACCTCCGCGCTTCGACTCTGCCTCCTCGATGGTGTGGATGAAGACCTCCTCGAGCGAGGGGACGATGCGCTCGATCGAGGTCGGAATGTTGTTCTGCTCCGTCAGGAGCGCGGCGATGCGTTCACGTGCTCCGTCGGTGTCCCGCACGACCACGTGAAGCCGCGTGCCGAAAACCGAAGCCTCGAGCACCCACTCTTCACGCTCGAGCGCTTCGAGCGCGTCACTGAAGCGCGGGCAGGTCACCTCGAGCACGACGCGTCCGGCGAAGACCTCCTTGAGCTCGCCCACGCTTCCGAGCGCGACCAAGCGCCCCGCGTGAATCAAGGCGATGCGATCGCAGTGCTCCGCCTCATCGAGGTAGTGCGTGGTCACGAGGACGGTGATGCCCTGCCCCGACATCTCGTCGATGAGCTGCCAGAAGCGTCGGCGCGAGATGGGATCAACCCCGCCGGTCGGTTCATCGAGGAAGACGACCTCGGGCTGATGGAGCAACGCGGAGACGAGCGCGAGCCGCTGGCGCCAGCCGCCCGAGAGATCGTGCACCAAGGTCGACGCGCGATCCTCGAGGCCTGCCACCTTGAGCGCCCACGCTTGTCGCGCCGCGAGTGCATCGCCGCGAAGTCCGTAGACGCCGCCGAAGAAGTCGAGGTTCTGCCGCACGGTTAGATCTTCGTAGAGGCTGAAGCGCTGGCTCATGTAGCCGATGTGGCGGCGCACACCTTCCGGATCGAGCGCGACGTCGCGGCCGAAGACGAGCGCCTTTCCCTCGCTCGGCGAGAGGAGCCCGCAGAGCATGCGGATGAGGGTCGACTTGCCGGCGCCGTTGCTGCCGAGGAGGCCGAAGATCTCACCGCGCTCGACCTGAAAGCTCACGTTGTCGACCGCGCGGAACGCTCCAAAGATCTTGGAGAGTCCCGCCACCTGTATCGCCGGGGATTGTGTCATCGGCCCACCGTCCGATCGAGCATGGCGCGCGCGTTCTTCGCCCGTGCGAGCGCGCTCGTGTGGTCGAGCTCCGCTTGCAGGAGGCTCGTCTCGGCATCCAGGAGCTCCGACGAAGCGATCACCCCTTCGCGAAAGCGGTCTTGGCTCACGCGGAGATTCTCTCGCGCCGATCCGACCGCGCTTTCCGCCACGCGCGCGGCCGCCTCGGCGGTGCGAAGGTCGCGCGATCGCGCCGCGATCTCGACCGCGAGGTGCCGATCGAAGTCCTCGAGCGACGCTTGCAGTGCCGCGGCTTCGCCCCGCGCCGCGCGGGTCGCGCCCGATACGCGGCCACCGTCGAAGAGGTCGAGCGACACGCTGACGCCGACGTCCCAGCTGTCGTTCCATTCATCCTCGGGCGGCATGTAGCGGCTGTTTGGACGCGCGTAGTCGTATCCCGCGCTCAACGCCGCCTGAGGGAGGTGGCCGGCGAAGCTCGCGCGAGCGCGTGATCGGGCCGATCGCGCGCGCTCCTCGAGAGCGCGTCGGTCGGGGCGCTCGCGCTTCGCCTGCTCGAGCAGCGACTCCACCGAGCCAATGTCCTGATTCGACAGCGCGAGGGGCTCGGTCGGATCGATCGGCGCGCGGTCGGCGAGGCCGAGCAGGCGATGGAGATTGTCTTGCGCGTTGTCCGCGCGATTGACCGCGGCCAGCCGCGCGAGCTCGGTACGATCGCGCTCCACCTCGACCGCGAGCAGATCGCTCTTGGCCGCCAAACCGACATCCGCGCGGTGCTGAACGTCGGTCAGATGCGCGTCGAGCGTGACGCGCGCGTGCTCAGCCGCCCGCACCTCCTCGCGCGCCGTGACCAAGGACCAGTACGCGCCGGTGGTCTCGAGCACGAGATCCAGATCCTGCGCGGCGCGATCGGCGCTGCTGGCTTGAAGCTGATGCTCCGCCGCATCGACCAGCGCGCCGACGCGGCCGCCGGTGTAGAGCGCCCAGCGTGCACCGGCGCGCGCGGTGT
>CAZZAH010000079.1:0-9137 GCA_964652115.1 uncultured bacterium
AAGGCGATCGATCTCCCCACCGCGCATCCGCCGGCCAAGGATGGGTCCTGCACCGCGTGTCACGTCGCTCACGGCAGCGATCAATCCGGCATGTTGATCGCCGCGCCGAACGAGCTCTGCGCCACCTGTCACGATACGAGTGATCCTGCCCTTGCCTCGAAGCACAAGGGCGCGGAGCTGGCGAAGCTCAACTGCGTCGGTTGCCATCAGCCGCATGGCTCCGAGTCGAAGGGGCTCCTCGCGAGCAAGCGGCACCCGCCCTTCGAAGCGGGCGAATGCGCCGTCTGTCATGGCGAAGGCACGCCCGGCCCGATGACCGGATCGCTCACCGCGGCTTGCGCCACCTGTCACCCGGACGTGACCGCGGAGGCGGCGGCGGGCGAAACGATCCACGCGCCGGTGGCGGACGGACAGTGCTCCGCCTGCCACAACCCTCACGCTTCGGAGCGTGACAAGCTTCTCCAGAAGAGCGAGGCGGCACTCTGCGCCGACTGTCACGGTGACATCGCGGAGGGGAAGGCGAATCACCATCCGCCGGTGAGCGAGGGGAAGTGCGTCGGCTGTCACGATCCGCATCGCTCCACTCATCCGAAGCTGCTCAAGGCCGAGGGGAAGGCGCTTTGCGGCGAGTGTCACAAGCCGCTCATGACCAAGCTCGAAGGCGCGAAGCTGCACGCTCCTCTGGCCAAGGACCAGTGCCAGGCGTGCCACGACCCGCACGGATCGAATCAGCCTTCGCTCTTGCTCAAGCCGATGGGGGAGCTCTGCCGGTCGTGCCATGCGATCACGCCGGCGCTCAAGGCAAAGCACAAGAGCTATCCGCTCTCCTCCGACGCGTGCATGAGCTGCCACGATCCGCACGGCTCGACCGCGCCGAACCTGATGCAGGCATCGACCCACCCTCCGTACGCGCAGGGAAACTGCGCGGCGTGCCACACGCCCGACGGTGGACGTAAGGCGAGCGGCCCGGACGCTTGTACAACCTGCCACCCGAAGGTGAAGGAAGATCTCGCGAGGCCGGTCTCCCACCCTGCGATGACCGAGGGAGACGCGTGCCTCAACTGCCACTCGCCCCACGCGGGCAGCGGTGCGTCACTGATGAAGAGCACCTCGCAGGTCGCGGTCTGCGGTAGTTGCCACGACCCTGCGATGTTCCGCGGAAAGTCGAGCCACCTCGACAAGACGCCCGAGTGCAGCGCGTGCCACCAGTCGCACGGATCGGACCAGCAGAAGCTGCTCAAGGCCACGGGGGCGGAGGTCTGCGTCACCTGTCACGCCGACGGCGCCAAGCATGCGCATCCGATCGGAGATCAGTACAAGGATCCGAGGACCGGCGGGCCGATGACCTGCCTCTCGTGCCACCAACCGCACGCATCGCAGTTCGACTTCATGCTGCAGGCGGACCGCCGGCGAGATCTCTGCATCGAGTGCCACTCGACGCCGCACTAGGCGGAGAGGTAGGCCGACTAGACGTTGACGAGAGCGAGGCCTGCGTCCCGGAGCACCGAGGCGCAGGCTTCGCAGTACCGCGCCTCTTTTTGATCGACCTCCTCGACCTCGCTCGAGAAGCGCATCACGCAGGCGTCGATGTGGCAGTGGCGAAGCCCGAAGGTGTGGCCGAGCTCATGCCACACCTCCTTCTCCAAGCGCATCAGCAAGCGATCGGGGTCGCTCGGTAAACCATAGTGCGCGTCGTCGAGTCGATGGGCGCTCACGATCGCGGCTTCACCGCCGAGCTGCGCCTGCCCGAAGACGAAGCTCAAGACCGGGGCGTAGAGGTCAACGCTGGCGATCCCGAGGATGCGGCGCCAACCGGCGTCGCCGTTGGCGCGCGGGAGCGTGTCGAGGAGCATGCGGAGCAGCGTAACCGCGTTGGTCTGACCACGCCCGCCGTCGTAGGCCGCCCCGGCGTCAAGCTCCGGCAGGATCACCGGCGCTTCGCCGAGCTCCTCTTCCAACACCATGCGGAGGTACTCGAGCCAGGACGGCTCCACCCCCGCAAACGGCGCGATCCAGATCCGGCCCGGCATGTCGGCCTCAGCTCGACTGCAGGCTCGGTGTCCCCGGACGATGAATGCCGTAGCGGCGCATCTTGTTGTACAAGGTCACGCGATCGATCTCCAAGATGCGCGCGGCAAGCGAGATGTTGTAGGCGCTGTCGACCAGAACGCGCTTGATGTGCTCCTCTTCGATCGAGGAGAGGGAGCGGCCGGCGTCGATGTGGTCGATCGACGTCGCCTCGCTCGAGTCGTGCTCTTGACCTTCGATCGTGGAGAGGCCGTTGGTTCCGCTTGATGCCGTGTGGCCGACGTCCGATGGGCTCTTGATCACGGCGGCACCGCTGATCACCGGCACGCTCGCAGCGACGCCGATCGCGGCGACCGGGGTGAAGCCGGCTCCGCGCGGTAGCGGAAAGTCGTCGACCTCCAGGACGTCGTTCTTGGCGACCACCAGCGCACGCTCGACCGCGTTCTGAAGCTCGCGAATGTTGCCCGGCCAGCCATGCGCGAGCAACGCGTCGAGCGCGCGGGGCGAGACCTGGGACAGTGGGCGATTCATCGCGCGGGAGAACTTCCGCAGGAAGTGCTCGACCAGGGCGGGGATGTCCTCCGGCCGCTCGCGGAGCGGAGGGATGGTGATGGTGAAGACGTTCAGCCGGTAGTAGAGGTCCTCGCGGAACGCGCCGCGTTGCACCAACTCCTCGAGGTTTCGATTCGTCGCGGCCAGCGTGCGGAAGTCGACCGGCGTCGGCTTGTTGCTGCCGATCCGCGTGATCGTCTTCTCCTCGAGGACGCGGAGGAGATCGAGCTGCGTCTTGGGCGACACGTCGCCGATCTCGTCCAGGAAGAGCGTGCCGCCGTCGGCCATCTCGATCCGGCCTTTGCGTCGATACTGCGCGCCGGTGAAGGCGCCGCGTTCATGGCCGAAGAGCTCGCTCTCGAGCACGCCGTCGGGCAGCGCGCCGCAGTTGACGACGATGATCGGCAGGTAACGACGCCGGCTTCGCGCATGGATCGCGCGGGCCGCGATCTCCTTGCCGGTTCCGCTCTCGCCGCGGAGGAGGACGGTGGCGTCGGTCGGCGCGACCTGATCGACCAACTCCATCACATTGCGCATGGCCGCGCTTCGTCCGATCACGTCGACCACGGAGTGCGATTCCTCGACCGTCTCGCGCAGCCGTTGATTCTCTCGCAGGAGCCGATGCCGCTCGCTCGCCGCTCGCACCACCCGCGAGAGATCGGCCGGATCGAACGGCTTGGTGAAGTAGTCGTGCGCCCCGGCCTTCATCGCCTGCACCGCGGTGTCGACCGAGGCGAAGGCGGTCATGACCACGATGGTGGCGTCGGGTCGATGCTCCAGGATATGTCGCTGCAGCTCGAGCCCGTCCATGCCCGGCATCTTGACGTCGAGGAGATAGACGTCCCAATCACAGTTGCCGAGCATTTCGAGCGCCGCTTGTCCATTCGCCGCCGCGCCCACCTCACAGCCCTCTTCGCGAAACCAGGCGGCGAGGGATTCGCGCACGACCGGTTCGTCATCCACGACGAGCACCTTTACGAGGTCATCGTGTGGGACCATTTGCTCTCCTCCTCCAAATTCGACGCGGCGCGTTCGGAGGCAGATTCGGTCGCCTCCGCCACGGTTCGCGGCAATAGCATCGTGACGGTCGTGCCGCGCATCGGGGTCGAATCGATCGAGATCGTTCCGTGATGGCGGGTGATGATTCCGTAGACCACGGCGAGCCCGAGCCCATTGGCCGAGGTCGATTCCTTGGTCGTGAAGAAAGGTTCGAAGACGTGGGCGAGTGTGCCCGGGTCCATGCCGACGCCGTTGTCGGACACCTTGACCTCGACCCGGCCGTTCTGCGCGCGGGCCGAAACCTCGAGTCGTCCGCCCTCACGCATCGCCTCGAGCGCATTGATCAAGAGCGCGATGATCGACTGCTGCACCTGCGCGCCGTCGCACTCGAGCGCACCGGCGTCCGCGTCGACCGTGACGGTGAGGTCGACGTTCTGAAGGTCGATCTGATGCTGCACCAACCTCAGCGCGCGGCGGAGGATCTCCTCGATCGGTTGGGAGGTCACCTTGAGCGGCGAAGGCCGCGAGAACTGCAGCAGGTTTCGGACGATGTCGCCCAGCCGTCCCGCCTCGGTCGCGATGGTGCCCAGGATCTCGGGCGTGTCGTCGGCCGCGGCATCGGTCGGCCCCGCGGCCTCGCGTTGGCGCGTCACCCGTCGCTGCAGCAGAATCGCGTAGGTCCGGATGCCGGCGAGCGGATTGTTGATCTCATGCGCGACGATCGCGGCCAGCTTGCCGATCGAAGCCATGCGCTCGACGCGAATCACATGCTCATGCGCGCGCTCGAGCTCCTTCGTCTTCTCCTCCACGCGAAGCTCGAGGCGACGGCCCCAGTCGGTCAGCTCATGCCGCGCGTCTCGAAGCTCGGTCGTCATCGTGTTGAAGGAGGTAGCGAGCTCGCCCAGCTCGTCGCGGGTGATGAGCGGGATCTCCTGATCCAGGTCGCCGTGCGCGATGCGATCGGCCATGTGCCTCAGCTTGCCGATCGGCCGAAGGACGAACCCCTCGAGGAAGGCGACCGAGAGGGCGATGACCATCGCGAGCGAGATCGAGAGCCAAAGGACGAGCGCGTGCGTCATGGCTTGCGCTTCACGATCGAGCTCGGCGAGAGAGAGTTGGGTATCGAGCACGCCGAGGATCTGCTGCTCCGGCGGGTGAGCGTGGCAGCCGGCTTCGGAGCAGGCCGGCTCGTTTCGGATCGGTTGGGTCAGGGCGAGGATCCGGCTGCCGTCGGCGGCCTTGAGGTAGCGCGAGCGGGCGCTGGGCGGAAGGGTGGAGCGAGTCGCTCCGGGCGGATGGCAACCGATGCAAGCTTCAGCAGTCCGCGTGACTTCGGTGCCGACCTCGAGCGAGTCGGTCGAGTAGCAGACTCGACCTGCCGCGTTGAAGACTTGGATCTTGGCCAGACCGGGTTCCGTCCCGATCGTGCGGATCATCCTGTATAAGCCTTCAACATCGTTCCGGAGCATCAAATCGTGCGCGGATCGGCGAATGATATCGCTGATCCGCGCACCTGATTCAAGGATGCCGGCTTCTAGGTGTGACCTCTGGATGCGGATGTGAACGAGGCCGAGCCCGCCGAACGAGAGTAGGAGCCCGAGGCTGAGGCCTCCGGCAAGTTTCCCGGCCAAACCCAGCGCGCGCGATCGCATGGCACGCCTCCGGTTGAGGATGTGTCCGTCCCGATTGGCCGGGGAGGACGGGCACTGTGGACATCCTCAGCAAACACCGGCAGGGTCCGAACAGCAAGCGCGAAGATTGCGAATCCGGCACCGACCAGCGACGCGGTCACCGCGATTTCCATCCACGAAGGTATATATCGGACGCCGGACGACGCTTGCAAAGCGGTAAGGCCCACGTTCAGACGGTTGAGAACGAATCCGAGTACGATCATAACGCTCGCGGCGAAGAGGCCGCCCTGTCGCTTCCGGATCTGCGGGATCGCCAGGAGGATGACCGGGATGGCGATGCCGATGAAGATCTCGGCCAGGAAGAGGCTTCCTTCCTCGGTGTGAAAGTTTACAAAACCGAGGGCGCCACGGGCCTTGAGATCCAAGAAGCGAAGCTCGCCGTAGAGCACGAGCGCGATCAGGGCCACTCGACCCAGGTCGACCAGCACCGGGAACTCGATCGCGTGGCCGAAGGCGCGACGGCTGAGGAACGACTCAAAGATCACCATCGAGCAGCCGACGGCGATCGAGGAGAGGAAGAAGAAGACCGGCAGCCAGGGGCTGTACCAGAGCGGATGTAGCTTTTCCGGCGCGATCAGGAAGAGGCTTCCGAGTGAGGACTGATGAAGCGTCGAGAGCATCACGCCCAAGATCACGAGCACAGGGGTGAACCCCTTGACCAGCTTGCCCACGCGACTCCAGCCGAGCTTCTCCCACAGCATCGGGCTGAACTCCAGCGCCAGCACCATCGTGTATAGGGTCACACACCACGCGACCTCGAACATGACGGAGTGGGGGTTCCACATGACGAGGGGATGCCAGATATTCCACGGCTTGCCCAAGTCGAACATCAGGGCGAAGACGACCAGCAGATAGCCCATGAACGCGGTCAGGATCGCCGGCCGAACGACCGGCTTGAAGCGCTTGATGTTGAAGATGTGCACGGCGGCGGTGAGTGTGAAACCACCGGCCGCGAGCCCGACGCCGCAGAGAATGTCGAAGGCGATCCAGAGTCCCCACGGGAAGGCGTCGGACAGATGTGTCGACCCGCCCAGGCCGCGTGCGAATCGCGCCGCGGTCGCTACTAGTCCGGTGCTCAAGATGATCAAGAGCACCACTCGCCAGAAGGTAAAGCGCGGCTTCATCGTCCCGTCCTCCCTTCCTCACCCTTGGTCGAATCCTCGTGGTTGGTCGCGCCCTCGGCCAGGGTCATGCGGCGATGAACCACCCACCAGGTCCCGGCCAGCATCGTTCCCCACATCATGCTGATCGACGGGATCTTCTCCAGCACGCGGAAGGTCAGTCCGGGCAGCGGCTCGGTTGGAACGCCGGCCGGCAAGCCCAGCTTCTCGAAGGGAACGTCGGAGAGATAGAGCATCGAGGTGCCGCCGGCCTCGTGCTCGCCATAGACGGTGTGAATGTAGGTGTCGGGCGATTCCTCGATGCGCCGGTGCGCCTCGGCCAGCATCTCTTCACGAGTGCCGAAGGTGGTCGCTTCGGCCGGACATGCGGCGGCGCAGGCAGGCTGGTCGCCCTTGGCGATGCGAGAGTAACAGAAGAAGCATTTTCTGATGCGCGGGGCGCGACTGTTCCACTCGTAGGTCGGAACGCCGAAGGGGCAGGCCACCATGCAGTACCGGCAGCCCATGCACTTGTCGGCGTCGTAAACCACGGGTCCGTCGGCCGTCTTCTGGAGCGCGCCCACCGGGCAGACGCTCGCGCAAGCCGGCTCCTCGCAGTGCATGCACATCCGCCGAACGTAGCGCTCGCCGCCTTCGACCTGCCGCGTCTGTACGACGTTCCAGCGTTCGAAGTTCAAGGTCTCGGCGTCGCTCGTCGGCTGCTTGTTCTCGGTCTGGCAGGCGTCACGGCACTGGCCGCATCCGACACAGCGTGTAACGTCGATCAGCATCGCGTATGGCATAGCAGCTCACCTCCTGGGAGAGCGCGGACTGGTGGGTACCTCACTGGAAATGCTCGCCTGATCGGCGGCGGTGAGGTCGTCCTCGCGAGGGCGAGAGCGCAGGAACTCGCTGTTAAAGCGGTCCCATCCACCTTGGGTTGATTCGGACAGGAAACCTTCGATGGGATTGCCGCCGTCGGCCAAGGCGGGCACGGCCGAGAAGACGCCCTCTGCCGCGAGGAGCCGCAGCCGTCCGAGCTCGGTGCTCATCCAGCGGGCGGTTTCCTTGGCGATCTTCCAGAGAGAGATCTCTTCGTCCAAGCGATCGGGCTCGATCTCGATCATCCAACCGTCGGCCGCATAGAGGCGCTCGAAGGCGAGGGCCGGCGACTGTAGAACCGACTCGTTCCAACCGCGGATCTTGCCGCTGGCGGGCGCCGTCACCTCGAGCAGGTCCGCGCCGCGATGGAGCCGAAGAAGGGGCTGTCCGCGCTTCACGCTCGTCCCGATCGGCAGGGTTTCGATCCGATCGATGGAGCCGATCGCGGCCAGCACCAATTGATCGACGCCCACATGGAGGTGACCCGACGGCTCGATGGTCGTGGAGCCATGGCCCGAGTCGAGGAAGATTCCGGCCGGCACGGCGCGCTGCCAAAGGCTGCGTCCCGCGGCGACGGGTTGAATCGAGGGCGCGAGCGCGGGGCTCGTACCACGGCGGCGTTCCACCAACTGCACCACGGCATCGATGCCGAGGAACAACGCGATTGTGCAAACGACAAAGAAGGCAACCATGGTCTTACCTACCTTCCGAAGGATGCGAGGAACCGCCGACCGGCGATTCCCACCCGAGTCTGAGTGCCCGTTGAATGAGGCGGCGGTGCTGGCGACGCGAGAGGTGCAATAGCCCCTCTTGGTCCCAGCGGCCACCGTCGGCCATAACCGCCGGCATGGGCTGTGTCGCGTCGGAGCCTTCCTCCGCGATCTCGCTCCATGCGAGCAAAGCTTGATCGAGCTCTTCCTCCACCCAGGGCGCGCAATCGTCGCCGTGATGAAGGCCCGCGAGGTCGCGCTGCAGACGGCTCGGCGCCACCGTGAAGACCCATCCGCTCGCGTAGGGATCGGCGAGCATCTGGCGCGGCGACGAGAGCAGTGCGCGATTGACCTCGGTCACGCGACCGGTGATCGGCGAGCCGAGGCGAAGGAGCCCGGCGCGGCCGATGACGTCCCAGGACGCATGGCCCGGACCCACCCGTTGCTCGGTCGAAGGCGGATGGAGCCCGTGATTCTGCAGGAGGAGTGAGGCTGCCAGAGCGTCGAGCCCGACGCGAACACGCGCGCCCGCCTCGACCCGTGCCCACATGTGGTGGCGGTCATAAAACCTGTCGCGAGGAAACCGCAGTCCGCGGATTTGGAGCGATTCTTCGCTGGTCGGCCCCGGCGTTACGGGGGTGGCCCGAGTCCCGCTCGGGCGCATGCCACGGTCGAAGGCACACGCTTCGCAATCGAGGTTGCGGTCACAGAGTCTGTAATCAACGACGCCCGCCTCCATCCAAACGCACTTGGTGGGCGGGCATTCCTGCGGGCGATCCCCTGTGTCCATGTTCATCGTTCACCTCTTCGCCGGAGGTTGTTCGTTCACTCCGTCGTAATGAGAAACGCAATACGCGGGCCAAACCGGCGAATCCGGTGGGCTCGCGCAAAGGTCATTGCATAGTGATGGGGTGGACGGTGTTACAGGGGAGGGTGCGAGCGCGCCGCCGATAGCGGACAAGCGTGTCGACTGTATAAGCCTTCAGCGGATCTGTTCGTAATGTCCGCAGCTCAGCATGAGCTCTATGTGTGGAAACGAGTTAGCGGTGCGGCGCGCGATCGTTGAATCGCTCATCGTTGTATAGACTTTCTATACATCACCGATCCAGACCGACTTCACGTTGACGAACTCACGGGCACCGAAGGCCGAGAGCTCGCGTCCGTAGCCGGAGCAC
>CAZZAH010000079.1:9237-12312 GCA_964652115.1 uncultured bacterium
GTTGACGAACTCACGGGCACCGAAGGCCGAGAGCTCGCGTCCGTAGCCGGAGCACTTGATCCCGCCGAAGGGGAGCCGCGGGTCGCTTTTCACCATCCCGTTGACGAAGACCGAGCCCGCCTGGAGTCGCGTCGCCACCCCCTCACCGCGTGCGGGGTCGGCGGTCCATACGCTGGCGCCGAGCCCGTACCGCGACGCGTTCGCAAGCGCGATCGCTTCGTCGTCGTTCCGGACCCTGGCCACCGCGGCCAGGGGGCCGAAGGTCTCCTCGTCCATCGCCGGCATGCCGGGGCGGCACCGGTCGAGCAGAGCGGGGGAGACGAACCAACCGCGGTCTCTCGGTCGCGTGCCTCCGGCGACTCGAACCGCACCGCCCTGGACCGAGGCCTCGAGTTGCCGTTCGTGCGCATCCCGCAGGTCCGCCCGGGCAAGAGGGCCGATTCGCACCGCCGGATCGAGCGGGTCGCCGATCGGCAGGGCAGCGAGCGCGGCCGCGAACCCTTCGACGAAGCGATCCGCCAGCGAGTCCGCCACGAGGAAGCGCTTCGCCGCGATGCAGCTCTGTCCATTGTTCTGGGTGCGGGCGCGGACCGCTGCGTCGATCACCGAGTCCAGGTTTGCGTCCTCGAGGATAAGGAAGGGATCGCTGCCGCCGAGCTCGAGCACGGGCGGCTTGAGGTGCTTCCCCGCGAGCGCCGCCACGGCTCGGCCCGCTCTCTCGCTTCCGGTCAGGGTGGTCGCCTGGACGATCGGGGCGGCCATCAGCTTCTCGAAGAGGTCGGGCGGATCGATCGGCACGAAGAGGCTCTGGAAGACGCCCGAGGGGAGTCCAGCTTCGCGACCAAGCTCTTCGAGCGCCGCGGCGCAGCGCGGCACGTTCGGCGCGTGCTTGAGCAAGATGACGTTGCCGGCGAGTAGCGCGGCGGCTCCGAAACGGAAGACCTGCCAGTACGGAAAATTCCACGGCATCACGGCGAGGATGGCGCCGAGCGGTTCGAAGCTGATGTAGCTCCGTGCAGCGTCGCTCGGCGCGTCCAAGGGGCCGAAGTAGCTCTCGGCTTGATCCGCGACGTAGGCCGCCGTCCAAGCGCACTTCTCCACCTCGGCGCGCCCCTCGGCTACCGGCTTTCCCATCTCGCGCGCGGCGAGAGTAGCGAGCTCCTCCGCTCGCGCGCGAAGCGTGGCCGCGATCCGATGAAGCGCCGCGACGCGATCGCGAATGGAGGCGCTCGACCACTGCGCGAATCCGGTGGCCGCGAGCGCGAGCGCACGGTCTACGTCAACCTCGGTCGCGGCGGCGACGCGGGCCTCTTCGAGCTCGGTCGTCGGATTGATGGACGCGAAATACATCGGATCCTCCTTCTACGTTACCGCTCCTTTGACGATAACGCAGATGTCGCGAGCGCGCTGATCGCGCGTCCCGCGAAGTCGAGACCGGGCTGTGCTGATCCTCGATCCCGATAGGCGTGAAGTGCCCGTTTTTAGAGGCGCCGACGTTGACACCCCTGGGGGGCGGGACTAGCTTGGATGCGGCCCAGAGGTCTGGCCCCGCTGCCTCAACTGGCGCGCGTTCGGTCCGAGCTTCCCGTCATCGGGTGGAGTTCCCGGAGCGTGCGAGTGAAGAGCCGGGCCTGGTGGTGCGAGCAAGGGAGTCGACCTCGTCCAAAGGGTCTGTCGGCAGAATGAATCCACCACCTCGGCAATCGAGGCAGAAGTCATCTAGGCGCAGGGGATGGGTTGAATGGAAAGGAGGCGCGCCGTCATGGCCAGCACCCCGAACGATTACAACGTCTATAAATCAGTCGAGCGCCAATTCAATAAGGCAGCAGAGAAGATGGGGCTCGACCCCGACGTCCGCGTGATCTTGAACAAGACCAACACGGAAACCGTCGTCAACTTCCCGGTGGAGATGGACAACGGCCAGGTCCGCATGTTCACCGGCTATCGAGTTCAACATAACAACGTGCTCGGTCCCTACAAGGGCGGGCTGCGCTTCCACCCGGAAGTGGACATCAACGAGGTGCGCGCTCTGGCCTCCTGGATGACGTGGAAGTCGGCCATCAACGAGATCCCGTTCGGCGGCGCGAAGGGTGGAATTACCTTCGACCCGGCGACGGTCTCGTTCAAAGAGCTCGAGCACATCACCCGCCGCTTTACTTACGCGCTCGGCAACGTCATCGGACCGGAGTACGACATTCCGGCGCCGGACGTGAACACGAACGGCCAGATCATGGCGTGGATCCTCGATACCTATCTGTTCATGCAGCCGACCCACGAGCGCGCGCGCTGCATGCACGTCGTGACCGGCAAGCCGATCGAGTCGGGCGGAAGCCTCGGCCGCGATCGCGCCACCGGGCAAGGCGTGGTCTACTCGATCGAGCAGTGGGCCAAGGACAAGAAGTTTGACCTCAAGGGGTCGACCTACTTCGTTCAAGGCTTCGGCAACGTCGGCGCTTGGACCGCGAAGTTGATGAAGCCGCACGGCGCGAAGTGCGTCGGAGTGGCGGACGTCACCGGCAACTTCATCGCGCCCGACGGCGTCGATCCCGATGCGCTCATCGATCACATGAATCGTCAGACCAAGGAGCGCGAGGAGCTCCGCAAGGCTCGTCAGGAGGAGAAGGCGCGGGCGATGGGCCCGGTGGGCGTGAAGGGCTTCCCGGGTCTTAAGGAAGTCGACAAGGCCACCTTCCTCGCGACGCGTGCGGATATCTTCGTTCCCGCGGCGCTCGAGAATCAGATCACCAATGCCACCGCGCAGAAGCTCGATGTCAAGCTCGTGGCCGAAGGCGCGAATGGCCCGACCGATCCCGACGGCGACGAGATCCTCTGGTCGCGCAAGATCGATGTCATTCCCGACATCCTCTGCAACTCGGGCGGCGTGATCGTGAGCTACTTCGAGTGGCTGCAGAACAAGCGCAGCGAGTACTGGAAGTTGAACGACGTCGTGACCAAGCTCAAGGACGTGATCATCGGCGATGAGGGACAGCCGGGCGGCTACCTCCGCGTCCGTGACGCGGCCAAGGAGTTCAACGTCGACTGGCGGACCGCCGCCTACGTCGTCGCTCTGCGGCG
>CAZZAH010000080.1:0-9706 GCA_964652115.1 uncultured bacterium
GCGGTGGCGGGAGACATCTACAACCTGGAAGAGATCTACAACCACACGCCGGCGCAGACGCAGGCGCTCTTTCAATCGTGGTTTCCGAGCTCCACCTGGTACTCGGCCGACGTCAACGATTGCCAGACCATCTCCAAGTATCCGATCGAGGGGACCTGGTCGATCGACGGCAACCTCGCCTGCTTGATCAACACCACCGCGGTGACCGGGGCGAAGCTCCTGATCGTGAACGCGCACCTCCCCTGCTGCACCGACGACAGCGGGCGACAACAGGAGGTGGATCACATCCTTCAGTTCCTGCGCGACGCGACGCGCGAGCCGGGCGGACTACTCGACATCCCCGCGAACACCGGCATCTTCCTGACGGGCGACATGAACTTCGTCGGCTTCGCGCAGCAGGTGAGCTCGTTCGTCAACGGCGACATCGTCAACAACGGCACCTACGGCGCGGACTTTCCGCCCGATTGGGATGGCACCTCGCTGGTCGACCTGATCTCCCGCCAGAGCGAGAAGCGCATGTCGTACACCTGGCGGAGCGACACGAGCTCCTTCTGGCCCGGCCGCCTCGACTTCGGTTTCTATTCCGACTCGGTGCTCGACGTGGGCAATCACTTCCTCGTCTACACGCACGAGATGTCGAGCGGCTCGCTCGCCAGCTACGGGCTGCAAGGGGCCGACTCCGACGCGAGCGACCACCTCGTTCAGGTTCGTGACTTCCGCGCGCATGCGAGCAGCACGGTGCCGTCGCTCGACCACAGCGGCCCGGCGCTCTTCCTCTCGCCCAATCCGACCAAGGGAGAGGCCATGCTCCGGTTCGAAGCGGGCGTGAACGGATCGGTCGAGCTCCAGCTCTTCGACGCGCTCGGCCGTCGCGTGCCGGGCTGGTCTCGCGAGCTCGACGTAAGGCCCGGGCCGGTCGAGGTCCCGCTCGAGCTGGGCGATGACCTCGCGAGCGGCTTCTACTGGATCAAGCTCTCGGGCTTGAGAGGACGCGCGCGCGGCGTCACCTCGCTGGTGCTCCTGCCTCGCCGTTAGCGGCGCGCGCGAAGGGCGCGACCAAGGGATCGCCGACCACGACCGACATCCAGCTCACGTAGGCGAGCGAGAGGTAGAAGCTCTCCCCGAGCGTCAGTCCGGAGAAGTAGGCGGGAAAGAGCAGGTCGGGGCGCGCGCATCCATCGAGAAACGGCTCGTAGACCGATCCGGTGACGCCGGTCGCGCCGCTTCGAATGAGGTCGCCGATGAGCGATTGGGTCGAGCCTTCGAACTCGTGCGCAGCTTCACCGGCATGACCTGGTGTCCAGTCGGCGGGAGGCTCGCGAAAGGTGCGGGCCGAGGTGCTGACGAAGGTGGCGGCGAGAGCGCCTGCGCGCCACGAGTAGCGCGCGTCGCGTCGATAGCTCGGATCGTTCGATCCCCACGAAGCGTAGCCGATGAGTCCGTCGCCTTGCTCCACGAAGGCGGCGGTGCTGTCGAGGCGAACGGCGATTCCCGCGGCCGCCGCGGAGACCTCAGCCTGGTGAAGTGAGCGATCCCCCGGCTCCTCGCTCCCGTTGGTCTTCGCGTCAAGCAGCAGAAGCTCCGGCGCCGCCTCGGCGCGCAGCCCGCGCGCGATCAGGCTTTCGCATTCCGCATCGGAGTAGGCGTCGAGCCGGCAGGCCAGCAAGAGGTCGAAGCGTACGGGGTCGAAGGGTTCGTAGGGTCCGATGCGCGTCGGCTGGTAATAAGGATTCGGCACTCGGCCTCGCGGATCGCGCCGCTCACCCCGCGCGACGCGCGGCACGAGAGCGAGCTCGGAATCGACCGAGCTCTGATCGGCATCGCGTCCGCTCGAGCCGCGGATCTTGAGCGGCAGGCCGCGCAAGAGCAGCAGGTAACTCGGTCGCGTCGAGTCGGGACAGGCGCGCCACCAATCCAGAAGCGGCGCCTCGATCTCGCGCGCGAAGGTCTGGCGATCGATCTCCTCGGCCATGGTGGCGCGGAGCTCGAGGTAGTGGCTGCGCGCGATCCCCCTCGCCTCGATGTATCGACGTGCGAGGCGGAGCGAGGATCCCGACGCGGCATTCGCCACCACCAGCACGCGCGTCTCCTGGCCGAAGCGTGGCTCCGGCACCGGGCGGCCGCACGCCGCGAGCAGGACGCAGAGCGTCGCGAGGATCGAAGCGACTCGCACTCGGATCATCGATCGGAAAGCGAAAGCACGCGCGCGAGCGCCGAGACCACGAGGCAGTGCGCGATCGCTCCCGATCGCACCGCTCGCTTGACCTCATCGAAGGACGCATCGAGTACGACGATGTCCTCGCCCGGATCAGGTTCGGGCTCCCCGACTCGAACCACCTCCTCGGCCAGCCAGTGGTGGCAGAGGTTTGATTGGAAGGCCGGGTTCGCCTGCACCGCGCCGAGGTAGGACCAGCGCGCGGCGGCATGGCCGGTCTCCTCACGGAGCTCGCGCTCGGCCGCGTCACGATGGGACTCGCCGGGATCGATCACACCGCCAGGAATCTCGGTCGTGACCACACCGACGCCGAAGCGGTACTGACGAACGAGGACGATGCGGCGCTCCGGCGTGATCGCGACCACGTTCACCCAGTCGGGCGTCTCGAGCACCAATCGTTCGAGCTCCGCCTCGGTGCGCGGATTCCGCAGCAGATCATGCCGAACGCGGAAGAGCCGAAGATCCGGCCCGCGCCGCGTTGCAAGCTTCGGCCAAGGCGAAGGCCCCAGCTGATCGAACGGATCGTTCATGCTGCCCTCCTGTGGCCAGGGCAGTGTAGAGAGGTTCGTCGTCGGCAACAAACGAAGGAGCCGATCCATCGGACCGGCTCCCTCTACCCCGCGCGCCGGAGGCAGGCGCGCGCGCGACTACGATTGCAACGTGATCAGAGCGGCAACCAGTAGGTCACCTTCGCGAGGATCTTGTTCTCGGGCTCGGAGCGGAAAGGCTGCGCGGCGTCGAGCTCGTTTCGATGCTGGCCCGGACCGTCGAGCTGGTCTCCGCCGAAGGAACGGCCGCGGCTCTGCGTCCAGACGAGGAAGAAGGTGCTCCCCGGTCGATACTCCCATCGATAGACCATGTTGAGGTCGAGCGCGGCGTAGTTGAAGTCGTAGCTCGCCGGGTCGGCCTGATAGTCGATCAGCTTGTACGAATCGGCGCGCGCCAGCTCGCGCACGCGCGAGTACTTGCCGGTCGTCTGGTAGGGCGCGAGATAGAGCTCGAGCGACTTGTTCCGATCGAAGAGGAGGTTGGTGCGGAGCGTCACGCTCAGCGTCTGCTGCGTGATGTCGCCGAACAGATAGCTGACATGACCGATGCCCACGCCAGGAGGGGTATGCCCGCTCTCCTCGTCGCGCACGAGCTCGATCTGATCGAGGTACTGCGTGTCGTCGATCCGATGGCTGTAGGCAAGGCTCAAGCGGTGATTGACCGCGCTGCTCTGATTCCACGCTACGTCGCCGGTGAGGTCGATCGACCGATTCTCCGCCACGTCCCACCAGTCGTTGAGCTCGGTCGAGAGGATGAGCTCCTTCCGACTGTCGGTCTGCCCGCCGACCCAGAAGCCGTAGGTCTCGGGCTCGCCGATGATCGGGCCTCCGCGCGTCTCCCATCGACGCGAGCCGTAAGCATTGACGCCGACGCCGCCCCAAGCTTCTTGGTAGCCGCGAAACTGCAGCGAGCCGTTGATGTTTCCGCCCAAATCCTGCGGATGCCCCGCGCCGTAGGACCACGCGCGCGCGCCGGTCACGACGTCCTGTCCCGCGCGGTCGGCATAGAGCCAGCTTCGATTGAAGTTGAAGTTGAGGTTGGCGCGGTTGAGCTTCGCGCTCTTGCCGTCGGGGCTGTAGCGCATGGATGCCCAAGCTCCGGTGCCGATCTCGTCCGGCGCGCTCAAGAATCCCACGTCGTTGAGGTCGAGTCGGTCCGTCTCCCATCGGCCCCAGGTGCCGAAGTGGGTATTGCCGCCGTTCTTTGCCAGGTCGAATCCGCCGCCGGTGCCGTACCGCTTGTCGCTCGCCCCGGGATCGCCGGCCAGCTTCTCCGGCGCGATGATTGAGCCGACGGAGTAGCCGCTGAAGTTGTACGCGCGATCGCGGAAGTCCCAGTTCCAATCGAGCCCGGTTGTGTAAGCCTCACGCGAACGGAAGCTGCCCACGGCCTCACGCTCGGCCGTCTTCTGCGCGACCGTCTGCATGAGGTTGATGCGGAAGCGGCCCTGGTTCCACTCGCGGCCGAGGCGAGTGATGAGGTAGCGATTGAGCTGGTCGCCGTTCTTGAAGAGGTTGTGCGCCTGGCCCGTGTCGGTCACGTCGGTCATCGCGGCGAGTGCGGCAATGGTGATGTTGCCCTGCGCCTTTCCGGTCAGCTTGCCGGCGAAGCGAATGCGTGACTGCTCATCGCCCGTTCCGATCCGGCGCGAATAGAAGAGGTCGAATCCGTTCATGTCGAAGAAGCGATTCCCCTCGATGAAGAACGGCCGCTTTTCCGAGTAGAAGGTCTCGAAGGGCGAGAGATTGAGGTTGGCGGGATCCGCCTCCACCTGGCCGAAGTCGGGCTGCACCGTCGCGTTCAAGGTGAGGTCGGAGGAGACGCCGTACTTGAGGTCGGCGCCCATGTTGCCGAAGCTGTCGCGGTCCTCGTGGCCATAGGCGGCGGGATCGGTGGCCGAGGCGACCACGTAGGGCACGATCTCGAGCTGGCGCGGCGCGGGGATGTTCTCGATCCCCTTGAGCGAGCCGAAGCGGCTGACGAAGCCCTTCTGCTCGCGATCCCAGGTCACCCACGCGGTGTCCTCTCCGCGTCCATGCATGTAGCGATAGAGCTGCATCCCCCAGGTCATCTCGCTCGCCGCGCGATAGCGGATGGAGGAGAAGGGGATCTTGAGCTCGGCGTACCAGCCGTCCTTGTCGCGCGTGACCTCGGCCTGCCAGACCGCGTCCCAGTCGTCGTCACGATCGCCGTCGTTATAGATGTAGGCGTCGGCCTGCACCCCGAGCGGGTTCACGCGGAAGTTGTAGCCGGTCGTCTTGTCGTCATAAGGATCGAGGTAAACGCTGACCAGATCGGAGTCGCTGAATCGATCGCGTCGTGAAAGGTGCGAGGTCACGTTCCTCGGATCGCGCTCCCAGCAGGCCACCGCGAAGTAGAGCGCATCCTCGTCGTACGCCACCTTGAAGACCGTCTGCTCGGTCGGCTGCTTGCCGCGATCGGGCTCGTTGACCGTGAAGTGCTGCGCGGAAGGCGCGTCCTGCCAGCAGGGCTCATCGAGCTTGCCGTCGACCTTGACCGCCGCGCCGTTCAGTCGATAGGCGTGAAGGTCGGGCGGCGAGGTGTCGGTGGTCATCGGGGCGGTATCGGCGACGAGCGAAGGGGTGGGACGAAAGGCATCGTAACCGGCAAGCGCGGCGCGCGGCGCAAAGCCCGCCGTCAAGGCGAGCGCGAGACAGAGAACAACCCCCTGGGACATTTGCAAACCTCCGAGTCCTTGAGCGGTCGCGCGCGGCGAGACCAGTGCGAAGCGGACGCGGCGGGACTACGGTCGACCTCGGAGGGGTGTTTCAGATTTTTTCTCTGCTCACGGAACCAGCAGCACCTTGCCGGTCGTCCGCCTCGATTCGAGCCGACAATGCGCCTCCGCCGCCTCCGCCAAGGGGAGCGAATCTCCGATCCGAACCTCGAGCTCCTGCGCGACGATGGCGGAGAAGAGCTCTCCCGCGCGGCGCATTAGATCCTCGCGCGTCAAGGTGTAGTGACCGAGCACCGGACGCGTGAGGAAGAGCGAGCCGTGCCGCGCCAGGACCTGCGGATCGAATGGGGGCACCGCGCCGCTCGATTGCCCGTAGAGCACGAGCATTCCGCGCGGCGCGAGGCAGCGGAGGCTCGCCTCGAAGGTCGCCTTTCCCACCGAGTCGTAGACCACATCGAGTCCCTCGCCGCCGGAAAGGCGCGCGACCTCCTCCGCCCAATCCTCTCGCGTGTTGAGGATCACGTCGTGCGCCCCCGCACCACGCGCGAGCGCGGCCTTCTCCTCGCTCGACACGAGGCCGAGGACGAAGGCGCCGCAACGTCGCGCCATCTGGCAAAGCAGGAGCCCGACCCCGCCGGCCGCCGCGTGAATCAAGCATCGATCGCCCGGCTTGAGCGGATAGGTCGAGTGCGCGAGGTAGTGCGCGGTCATCCCCTGGAGAAGCGAGGCCGCGACGAGCTCGGACGAGAGCCCCTCGGGGATCGGCACCAGGCGCTCCGCCGGAACGCACGCCTTCTCCGCATAGGTGCCGACGAAGCTCGTGCTGCCGACGCGATCGCCGACGCGGACCGAGTCGACCTCAGCACCCACGGCGACGACGCGGCCCGCGCCCTCGGTGCCGGGCGTGAAGGGAAGCGACGGCACCTTGTATTGCCCGCTCCGGAAGTAGACGTCGATGAAGTTGACGCCGATCGCTTCGAGCGCCACGACCGCGTCGTGAGGACCGGCCTTCGGATCGTCGATCTCTTCCCAACGCATCGCCTCGGCGGCGCCATGCTCGTGAACGCGAATCGCCTTCATCGTTTCCTCCTTCGCGGCTCGGCCGCTTGCCCAGGAGAGGGTACTCGCGGCCCGACCTTCGACTGAATTTTCGCGTGCGGCGCGCCGATCATTGGAGCGCGAAGATGCGCGCGTTCCAAGGCTGATCGAACACGAGGTGCAGGCAGGATGCGGAAACACACCTTGACAATCGTTCCGCCGCTCGCCCATAAGGAAGCGGTGTCAAAACCACTCGTCATCGTGGAGTCCCCCGCCAAGGCACGGACGATCGCGAAATTTCTAGGCTCCGGTTACGTGGTCGAGTCCAGCATTGGACACGTCCGCGATCTGCCGAGCAGCGCGACCGAGATCCCGAAGATCCACAAGGACGAACCCTGGGCCCGCCTGTCGGTCGACGTCGACCACGGCTTCAAGCCGATCTACATCGTGCCGGCGAAGAAGCGCGAGCAGATCAAGAAGCTCAAGGCGGCGCTCAAGTCCGCGCCCATCCTCTATCTCGCGACGGACGAGGACCGCGAAGGCGAATCGATCGCGTGGCACCTGCTCGAGGTGCTTTCACCGAATTCGAAGGTGAAGGTGCATCGCATGGTCTTCCACGAGATCACGAAGCGCGCGATCGAGGACGCGCTCGGCAATCCGCGCGACATCGATCAGAAGCTCGTCGACGCGCAGGAAGCGCGCCGCATCTACGACCGCCTCTTCGGCTACGAGGTCTCGCCCGTTCTGTGGAAGAAGGTCGCGCCCAAGCTCTCGGCCGGCCGCGTGCAGAGCGTGGCGACTCGCCTGGTGGTGGAGCGCGAGAAGCAGCGCATGGCCTTCCGCTCGGCCGAGTACTGGGACTTAGAAGGACGCTTCTCCGCCAAAAGCTCGGAGTGGAGCGCGGGGCTCGCGAGCATCGATGGGCTCAGCATCGCGAGCGGGAAGGATTTCGATCCCGCCACCGGCAAGCTGACGAATGAAGGCAAGGTCCGCCTGCTCGATCAAGCCGGCGCGGAGGGCCTTTCAGAACGACTCGCGAAGTCGCCCTTCACCGTCGCCTCGCTCACGCACAAGGACTACGAGGATCGGCCCTATCCGCCGTTCATCACCTCGACCTTGCAGCAGGAGGCGGGACGGAAGTTTCGCTTCACCGCCGCCCGCACCATGTCGGTCGCGCAAGCGCTCTACGAGCGCGGTTACATCACCTACATGCGTACCGACTCGACCGAGCTCTCCGGTCAGGCGATCGCCGGGGCGAGGGCGGAGATCAAGCGTCTCTACGGCGACGAGTACCTGCCCGACGCGCCGCGCGCCTACCACAAGAAGGTGAAGAACGCACAAGAGGCGCACGAGGCGATCCGCCCCGCGGGCGAATCGTTCCGCCATCCCGACGACATGCGTTCGGAGGTCGACAGCGACGAGTTCCGCCTCTACGACCTCATCTGGAAGCGCACCATGGCGTGCCAGATGGCGAACGCTCGCGGCCAGCGGGTGTCGCTTCGTTTGGGCGCGACCTCGTCCACCGGCGAGAAGGTCGAGTTCGCAGCCTCGGGTAAGACGATCGAGTTTCCCGGCTTCCTCCGCGCCTACGTGGAAGGCAGCGACGACCCCGACGCCCTGCTCGAAGACCGCGAGGTGCGGTTGCCGCAGCTCAAGCCGGGCGAGTCGGTCGCTCTGCAGGAGCTCAAGGCCAACGGCCACTCGACGCAACCGCCCGCGCGCTACACCGAGGTCAGTCTGATCAAGGAGCTCGAGACCCGCGGCATCGGCCGTCCCTCGACCTTCGCCTCGATCATCGAGACGATTCAGCGGCGAAACTACGTTTGGAAAAAGGGGCAGGCGCTCATCCCCACCTGGACCGCCTTCGCGGTGGTGCAGCTTCTGACCGAGTACTTCACCGAGTACGTCGACTACGAGTTCACCGCCTCGATGGAAGAGGATCTCGACGCCATCGCACGTGGCGAGCAAGAGCGCAATCAGTGGCTGACCTTGAAGTACTTCGGGAACGGAGGCGTCGGCCTGCAGCAGATGGTGGCCGATCACTTGCCGGCGATCGACGCGCGCAAGGTGAACAGCGTTCCGCTCGGCACCGCGCCCGACGGTGAGGACATCGTACTTCGCGTCGGCCGCTTCGGTCCCTTCGTTAACAAGGGGGACAAGAGCGCGTCGGTGCCCGAGGACGTCGCGCCGGACGAGCTCTCGATCGCGAGCGCGCTCGACCTCATCGCGCGGCAGAACGAGCCCGACCGTGTGCTCGGCACCGATCCCGCGAGCGGGCTCCCGATCTACGCGAAGGACGGACGCTACGGTCCCTATGTGCAGATCGGCGATCAACCTCCGCCGAGCAAGGGCCGCGGCAAGGCGAAGACCAAGCCCAAGACCGCTTCCCTCTTCAAGTCGATGGACCTTTCGACGCTGAACCTCGAGCAGGCGCTGCTTCTGCTCTCGCAGCCGCGCGAGGTGGGAATCGATCCCACGAGCGGCGAGCCGATCCAAGCGCAGAACGGACGCTTCGGCCCCTACCTCAAGAAGGGAACCGATACGCGCTCGCTTCCGAGCGAAGACGCCATCTTCTCACTCACGCTCGAGGGAGCGCTCGCGCTCTTCGCCGAACCGAAGCGTGGTCGTGCGCGCGCGCAAGCGGTCGTGCTCCACGAGGTGGGCAAGGATCCGAAGAGCGGCGCACCCATCCGCGTGCTCAAGGGGAAGTACGGACCCTACGTTTCGGACGGGACGATCAACGCCACCCTGCCGCGCGGAGCCGAACCGACCGAGCTCGACCTGCCGCGCGCGATGGAGCTGCTCAAGGCAAAGGCGGACGCGACCCCGACGCGCACCGTGCGGAAGCGCCGTCGCGCGTAGCTCGGATCGCCGCGCTCACGCCATCGGGCGAGCCGCGACCATGAAGACGCGACGGAAGGGGAAGATCGTCCGTTCCCCCGCCGGCGGGTAGGCCGCGCGAAGCCGCTCCCCCGCCTCCGCGAGAAAGCGAAGCTTCTCCCCACCCTCGAGTCGATCGAGGAAGGGACGCAGGTAGGTGCCCTTGATCCACTCGAGCACCGCATCGTCGCCGCGAAGCAGGTGAAGGTAGGTCGTCTCCCACGCGTCGACCGCGAGGCCTAGATCGAGCAGCAACGACACGTATTCCGCGAGCGGACGAACCGACGACTCCTTCCGGCCGAGGTCGCCGAGCTTCGCCTCCCATG
>CAZZAH010000080.1:9806-12307 GCA_964652115.1 uncultured bacterium
GCCTTGGCGAGCATCTCGGCCGAGCTGTCGATGCCGAGCACCGAAGCGTCGGGCCATCGCTCCGCCAGAACCTTGGTCAGGTTGCCGGGACCACAGCCCAGGTCGACGATCCGTTGAGGCGTGATCGGCGGGATCGCGGCGATGAGATCGAAGAAGGGTCGCTCGCGCTCGTTCGCGAAGAGGGAATACTGCCGAGGATCCCAGGTCATGCTTGGGACCTCGCGCGCTCGAGCGAGCGGCGGAAGGGAGGCGCGGCGCTTAGGCCGCGCGCATCCGCATTCGGGTTCCGGTCTCGGCCGAGAGTCGAATCTCCTCCGCCGAAAGGCTCGGCGGGAAGTACGCGCCGCTGATCCGCGCCGCGTGAAGGCTCGCTCCCTCGAGCATTGCCTCGCTCAGGTCGACACCGCGAAGGTCGGCGTTCCGCAGATAGGCGCCGGTCAAGATCGCCCGCTTGAGGTTGGCGGGACGCAGATCGACCAGGCGCAGATCGCAGTTCGCGAGGTCGGGCGGCGCCGTCTCCGCCCGCTGATTGAAGATCTCGTACTGTCCTTCGCGGAGCAGGTGAATCCAGTCTGATTCGCGCACCAGCGGCATGGTTTGAGTTCCTCCCCCTTGCCTTCTCCGAAGGATCGGCGAGGGAGCTCGACTCCTTGAGCTGTGAGGCGCGAGGGTCCAGCGGGCGGATCATTGGAGGACGGTGATCCCGTGCGCGACGTAGCCCTCCGCGGTTGCGAGTCGAGCGAAGTAGCGGCCCGGCGCGACCTCGCGTCCGAGCTCGTCGCGGCCGTCCCAGTCGAGGGCGATGCCTTCCGCCGTGAGCACGCCCGACCAGAGATTCCTTACCCTTCGGCCATCGACCCCGAAGAGGACGAGCGAGGCCGGTCCGGTCACGCGCGCACGCAGCGCGATCGAGGCTCTGTCTCCAGGGCGCAGCGGCTCCGGCGAGACACGGCAGAAGAGGCGCGGCTCGATCGCCGCGGACGGGGTGTCGGTCGGAACGCTCCCGTTGTACCAGACGAAGAGCTTGTCCGCTTCCTCGTCGACCACCGAGAGGTCGAGGTCTGAGTCCCCATCCAAGTCATGCGCCCAGGTGTAGGACCCCGAGATATCGCAGTTGAGCGTGGCCTGAAGCGTGAGTGTGCCCACGCCGTTGTTCCGGTACACGCCGACCGTCCCGCCGCTGTAGTTCGACGAGGTGGCGTCGATGTCGCCGTCGCCGTCTAGATCCGCGCAGAAGACGCCGAGCGGGAACGACCCGGTCGCCGCTTGCGTCCGCGCGGCATATCCGCCCACACCGTCGTTCAAGAGGACGAGGATGCGGTTGGAGAACGACGCGACCGACACGAGATCGCAGTCGGAGTCGCCATCGAAATCATTCGCGTTGAGGCACCAGGGCAGATCGGCGATGCGGTAGGTGCCGCTTCGACTGAGCGAGCCGAGGCCGTTGTTCCGGAGCACGGTCAGGCTGTCGGCGTCCTGGCAAGCGACCGCGACGTCGACGTGGCCATCTCCTGAAAGATCGGCGCAGCGAATCGCGAAGGGCCCGGCCGATACTTGTCCGAACTCGATCCCGAGGCCGAAGGTGCCGTCGCCTTGGTTGACGAAGATGTAGATCGCGTCTCCGCCGTAGTCGGTCGTGACCAGGTCGACGTCATTGTCGCCGTCGAGATCGGCGCCGTGGATCTGCCGGCAGACAAACCCGGCGGAGTAGTTCACGCCGGGCTGGAAGGTGCCGTCGCCGTTGTTCTCGAGCACGGTCATCGTGCCCGAGTCGATGTCGGCGGTGGCGAGGTCCTGGTCGCCATCGTTGTCGAAGTCCTCGCCGAAGATCGACGAGGGCTTGTCACCGACGCTGTAGTCGACATGCGGCGCGAAGAAGCCGCCGGCCGGATTGAGGAAGATCGACACGTCGTCGGTGCCTTCGTTCGGCGCGGCGACGTCGGGCTTGCCGTTGTTGTCGAGGTCACCGCCATAGATGAAGTAGGGCACGCTCGCCGCGAGATGCGTCTGCCGCGGCGACCACGACATCAAGGCCGAGCCCGACGCGATGGTGAAGGCGCGGAAGTAGCCGCCGAGCAGCGTGTCGTTGGTCACGCCCTTGATGTCGTTCCGAAGATTCACCACCACCATCTCCCCCGGCATGAACGCCTCGCCGAGGTTGTGCCAGGTAAGGAGATTGTCGGCGACGGTGACGAAGCCGCCGTGAAGCCCCGACATCGAGCCGGACACGCGCACCGCGCCCGCTGCGGGCGTCTGGAGCATCTGATTGAACGCGATCTGGACCGTACTCAGGCTCGACGGCACGTTGAGCGCGTAGCGCGCCGGCGTGGTCGCGGTGACGTTCAGCACGGCCTGGCTTGGTGACGCGACGAACAGCCCGCCCACGAGCGCCGCGGCGGAAATGGGACCTGCGATGCGAAGCATTGGCTCGCCCTCCTGTGCTACGGTGGCCCACCCCTGTAAGCGCGGTGGGACGAGGGTAGCAGAGGCGCGCGCTTCCG
>CAZZAH010000081.1:0-2176 GCA_964652115.1 uncultured bacterium
TGAGGTGGCCATGTCCGCCCTCGCCGCTGCGCCAATCGGCCTCGCGGCTCTCGACGCGATAGCCCGAGGCGTTGACGCCGTTCTCGTAGGCGACGCGATCGAAGACGTAGAACTCGTACTCCGGTCCCCAAACGCTGCGATCGGCGATGCCGCTCTCACGCAAATAGGCGGCGGCGCGCGACGCGAGGTTTCTCGGATCGGCGGCGAAGGGGGCGCGCGTGTCGGCCTCGAAGGAGGTCGAGATGAAGCTGAGCGTGGTCACCTCGCAGAAGGGATCGAGGAAACCGGTCGAGAGGTCGGGACGGAGCACCATGTCGCCGGACTTGACCGACTTGAGGCCCAGCGCCGAGCCGTCGAAGCCCACGCCTTCCTCGATGAGTCGCGCGCTCCATTGCGAGGCGGGGACGGTGACGTGATGCCAGCGCCCCGCGAGGTCCGAGAACTTGAGGTCGATCATCTGGACCCCGCGCTCGGACAGGAACGCGGCCACTTGCTCGGGCGTGCGGAACATCGGGTGACTCCCTTCGATCGGGCCGGCGGTTCGCCGCGCGAGAGCCATATCGTCGTGCGACGGCATTGAGGACAGCCGGGGAGAGGTCCTCGCGCCCAAGCTAGCACGCGTGGGTGAGGCTAGGAGAACGCAGTTTCCACGGTCGGTTCTCGCCGCCGAGCGGGAGGGAGCAGCCCCCGCTTTCGTGGACTGGTGCTGGCGGGCTAACCGGCGTTTGCAGCCGATGGCGGCGGGTGCCATCATGCGCCGTTCCGGCTGAGACGTGTAGTTAGCGGGGAAAGGGAATGGAGTCATCTCGGATTGCGGTTGGGTTTAGTCGAGATGTCCTCGTGGGCAGCTTAAGTTTGGCCTGTGCAGCGAGACCTCACCCGGGAACCCCGGGGAACGGGGGACTCGACTTCGATGCGAAAATCCTGGGCCGGTGCACGTGGCTTGAAGTTCGCGGATGCGAAGTGCTTGAGGAGCGATGGATTTCGTCTTCGCGTCCCAGAAGACATACAGCAGCAGGCGTGGGCCCGCTAATATCGCGCTGTACCCGACCGGCCGCGCTCGGGTGCTCAGTCGGGCGAAAGACTTCAATCGGCGCGGGCCGCTGGTCAGCGCTGCGTTAGCTGCAGGAAGGATGTTGCTTGGATCCCGCCGACGTCGTGATTGACCCCGCGAAGATCCGCGACTACCTCCTGTCGTCGTCGCATCCGATTGGCAGGTTCAAAGCCCTGTTCTTCTTCCGTCTTGGGTACACGCTGGAGGAGTGGGACGTGCTTGAACGTGATCTTCGATCCGTCTGCGCCCGCGGCGTGCGGCGCAGTACCATCGCCGGGCCTTATGGTGTCAAGCATGTGATCGGCGGTAGACTGGTTGGGCCGAGCGGATTGACGGCGGACGTGACAACAGTCTGGATCGCTCGGGAGGGTGAATCCAGTCTCCGGTTTGTGACCGCTTACCCGGGAGCTGCCGAATGAAGTTCAAGGAACTCGAAACCGTCGTGCTTGATCGCGACATCCCCGAGCACGGGCTCAAGCGTGGCGACCTGGGAGCCGTCGTGGCGGTATATGAACCGGAAGGGCTCGAAGTCGAGTTCGTCATGGCCTCGGGCCGAACCGGTGCTCTCCTCACCCTCACCACGAGAGATGTTCGTTCCGTCGGAGCCAGCGACCTAGTGGCGGTCCGCGCCTTCAACGGCGGCTAGCCGGCAGGTGCAGCTGCCGTTCTCAGGCACCCGCTTGCAGTCGATCGCGTCCGTCACCCCTACGTTGTGCGACCTCTTCGGCATCGAGCGGCCCTCCGCGTGCGAAGCGTCGCCTTTCCAATTGTTCTCCAACCTAGAAGCCTCGCCGCGACTGAAACGGGCTCTCGTATTCGCGGCGGATGCAATCGGCGCCGGCCTGGTTGGGTCCTACCGGTCCGACTTCGACCGAGTCTTCGCACATGCACCGATCCGCGTGGAAGCGCATGCCGTGATGCCGTCGGTAACGCCCGTATGCTTCGCCTCGATGTTTACCGGAGCGCCGCCCGAGGTCCACGGCATCCGCAAGTATGAAAAGCCCGTCCTCGCTTGTGACACCCTGTTTGATGCGATGGCTCGTGCGGAACGGAAGGTTGCCCTCGTTGCGGTCAGGGATTCGTCCATGGACCTGATCTTTCGCAATCGGTCCATCGACTACT
>CAZZAH010000081.1:2276-4302 GCA_964652115.1 uncultured bacterium
GCGGTCAGGGATTCGTCCATGGACCTGATCTTTCGCAATCGGTCCATCGACTACTTCACGGAAGACTACGACCAGGAGGCGGTCGAGAGAGCGCATCAACTCATCCTGGAAGATCGACATGACCTGATCGTCGTTTACCAGCAAGAGTATGACGATCAGATGCACGCGACCGTACCTCGGAGTCCGGAGGCACTTCACGCGATGCGCAACCACGTCCGCAACTTTGACAGCCTCGCATCGGCGGCGCGCAAGCGTTGGGCAGGTCTGCCCCATGCGGTGGCATTCGTGAGTGATCACGGCACGCACATCGATCCAGATACTGGCCACGGGACGCATGGATCGGATCTACCCGATGATCTCGAGGTCAGTCTGTTCTGGGGAGTGGCTGATGGCCGCTGACGGCGGCATTGCCGGGACGCCGGTCGCTTATACACGGAGGAGGGCGGACTGATGTATGCGCTCAAGCCGATTGGCTACGTGCAGTCGCCCTTGGTCGAGCGCGAACACGCTCCGAAGCAGGGTTCTGAAGGCGCGCCCGAAGCCTGGCTCGTCTTCGAGCCGGAGTTTGAGGATGCGTTGAAGGACTTGCGGGCCGATGAGGACGTCCTGGTGCTGACGTGGCTTCATCAAGCGAGTCGAGAAGTGCTGCGGGTGCATCCGCGGGACGACGTGCGCGCGCCGCTTCGAGGGGTCTTCAGTACCCGATCGCAGGATCGGCCCAACCCAATCGGGATTCACCGCGTGAAGATCGTGCAGGTCGAGAGCCCGACCCGGTTCAAGGTCGCGGACCTGGAAGCGTTTGATCGGACGCCAATCATTGATGTAAAGCCGGTGCTCGACAGGGTCCGAGATCGTTGACCGAAGCCCGTGACGAAAGAACTCGGCAACGTCGGGGTCGAGAAGAACCAGCGTCGTGCTTTGCGCGAACTCCGCCGCGTACTTCCCGCGCAGGCCGCGGCTGAAGTCTTACTCCGGTAGCGGGTCGTCTTCTCGCACGCCGGTCGCTCGATGGCGCTTAGCCTGTGCCTTCTTCATACTCCCTCCGTTCGCGACGGCTGGCGATCCGTGCGCTGATCACCCGCACTCGACCTTCGCGGTGGGCCTGAACCACGACCAACGGCGAGGAAGCCGCTCCTCGATGGGCAGTGCGCGCTTGGCCAGGGGCAGTCTAGAGGACGGCCCACCACGGACACGCCACGATCCCCGGCTTCAGCACGCGGATGTTCGGATCGCAACTCACGAGCACGCCGCGCGGCGTATTCGCATGCCGCTCACGAAACTTCGCGAGGTGCCTTGCATCGCCCGCTCCGACGCTGTTGCCCGCCTTGATCTCCACCGGCAGGAGCTGTCCGCTCTCCTCGAGGATGAAGTCGACTTCTTGGCCTGAGCTGAGGCGCCAGTGATGAAGGTCACGGGTCGGATCACCGTCCCTCCATACCAGCAGGTCGCCTGCGATCAATGTTTCGAGATGAAAACCAGTGGGGGAGTTCTCGCGCGAAGCCGCAAGCGAAAGGGCTGCGTCCACGCTGTAGATCTTGGGCGCCTTGATGACCCTCTGGCCCGCGTTCCGCGAATAGGGCGGCACGAGCTCGACCAAGTAGCTTCGCTGAAGCGCATCGAGCCAACGACGGATGGTGGTTACGGGCACTCCGAGATCGTTGGACATGCCTGCAACGTTGAGCTCCTGTCCGGTGCGCGTGGCAGCGAGCCGGACGAACGCTTCGAGCCGCGGGGTGGATTCGACCGACAGGAGGTCCTGAACATCGCGCCGTGAGAAGATCTCGACGTAGTCGTCCAGGACTCTGAGCCGCTGACTGGGGGGAGCCGCGACGGCCCGCGGAAAGCCCCCGGTCTGAACGACCTCCCGCCAATCGAGCTGACCGCTGGAGGCCGCGCGCTGTTCCAGCTCGTCGAGCACGACCTTCTCCTCCGCATCGAAGAGGAAGCTCCATCCGGGGTGCTGTTCGTCGAATCGGAGCTCGCTCAGGGTGAGCGGTCGGAGGGTGCGGTACGTCGCGCGGCCGAG
>CAZZAH010000081.1:4402-11997 GCA_964652115.1 uncultured bacterium
GGAGCTCGCCCGGGCACCGGATCAACGCGTAGGAACCTACCAGTCTTCACTCCCGATACGGCCTGGGTTGGTGATCACCCTGGCCAACGTTCCGCAAGACCTCACAAGGGCCGAGGCTGAGCGTCTTGCCGACTTCGTCAGGATGCTGGCGATCGTTGAGTAGACCAGAGCGCGCCCGCCGCTAACCAGACTTCGGAGCGTGCCTGCACGTTCCGATAGGTTCCGACCTACCGCACGGGCGCGCTGAGCCGCTCGCGCTCCTCTTCCCGCGTGAGGAACCCTCGGTAAGCATCGCAGCGGTCGGCGAGCTCGTCGTGACGACCGACATCGAGCACGCGACCGCGATCGAGCACCACGATGCGATCGGCGCGCCGGATCGTGGCGAGTCGATGGCTCACGAGGAGGATGATCGCGTCGGGCACGAAGCGCTCGAGGTCGTGCCAGAGCTGATCCTCGTTGGCGGCGTCGAGGCTCGCGGTGCAGTCGTCGAGTAGGAGCAGCTCCGGCCGCGCGAAGAGGGCGCGCGCGATCGACACTCGTTGGCGTTGGCCGCCCGAAACGAGCGTTCCCTTCTGGCCGAGGATCGTCTCCGCGCCCAACTCCATGCGCGCGAGCTCGGGCGTCATCTGCGCGAGCTCGAGCACTTCCTTGGTGCGCGCGGCTGCATCGCCGGGCGCGGGGTCGCCCGGCGAAGGCGAGCGGCCGAGGGAGACGTTCTCCGAGATCGACTCGCTGAAGAGGAGCGACTCCTGCGGCACGTAGCCGAGCTTCGCGCGATAGGTCGACGGCGCATAGCTCGTGAGGGGCCGGCCGTTCACGGTCACGACCCCGCTCGCGGGACGAAGGAGCCCCGCCACCACGCGGAGGACCGACGTCTTGCCCGCGCCGACGGCGCCGACCAGCGCGATCGTCTCGCCGCGCCGCGCCTCAAACGAAACGCTGCTGAGCACCGGGCGCCCTTCCTCATAGGCAGCGGTGACCTGATGGAAGGCGAGCGACTCGACGCGCGCGAGCTCCTCCTTCGCGTCCGCCTCGACCGGCGCGCTCGGGAAACGCATCACCTCCGCCACGCGATCGATGCTGACGAAGGCCTGACGCGAGGTCACGAGCAGGTTCGGCAGGTCCATCATCGGCTGCACCAGCATGTCGAGGTAGACGAAGAGCGCGTAGAGGGTGCCGAGGGTGAGCTCGTGACGAAGGACCATCGCGCCGCCGACCGAAAGGACGATGAGCTGTCCGGCGCGACTCGCCAGCACCTCGAGCACGTTGAAGAGAGCCCAGAGGCGCTGCACGCGAAGCTGCACCACCAGCCGACGGCCGAGCAATGACTCGAGCGCGCGGGCCTGTCCTTCCTCCGCGCGGAAGGCCTTCACGATGCGGATGCCCGAGAAGGTCGCCTCGAGCATGTCGTTCGTCTCCGAGATCGCCTTCTGCGAAGCGTCGTACGCGCCGGTGATGCGCTGCCGCACGGCGTAGATCGACCAGAGCAGGAACGGCAGCGGCAGCGCGGCGAGCAGCGACAGCCGCCAGTCGAGCAGGAACATCGCGCCGATGCAGAGGAGGATCTTGGAGCCCGAGTCGAGCGCGCGGAAGAAGCCCGAGCAGAGGAACCACGCGATCTTGGGGTACTCCGAGATGTCATCCAGCAGGCGCGTCACCAGGTCGCCGGTGCGGAAGCGCCGGAAGAAGCGATGGTCCTTGTCGAGCACCGAGGCGAAGGCGCGCAGCCTGACGTCGTAGTCGAAGCGGATGTTCATGTAGCCGCGCGCGCCGGGATAGAGGCCCGCGATGAAGCGCGCGACCGCGATCGCGCCGAGCAGCATGAGCACCTGGCGAAGCACCGCCTGCGGAATGGTCGCGCTCCCACCGGCCGTGCCTGCCTCCGTCGCCCGACTCAGCTGATCGAGCACCAGCTTGAAGACGAGCGGGTACGCGATCGCCACGCCGCTCGAGATCAGCGTGAAGGCGAAGAGAAAGACGAGCGCGCCCCGGTGCGGCCGCCAGACCTCGGCGATCCAGCGGAGCTTGCCGCGCGTGCCGCCTTCGAGAACGAAGGGTGGCTCGGCCGCAGCCGGCGTCGCCGCTTCGGGAGCGGCTTCGATCACGGCGCTCATACCGGCTCTCCCACGCGAAATTGCAGATCGAAGAGCGCGGCATAGACGCCGCCGCGCGCGAGCAGCTCGTCGTGCTTTCCCTCCTCGATCACATGCCCGCGCTGAAGCACGAGGATGCGATCGGCCGACGTGATGGTCGCGAGTCGATGCGCCACCACCACCGCGGTGCGTCCATGCATCAGTCGCTCGAGGCTCTCCTGAATGCGCCGCTCGGTCGACGGATCGACCGACGAGGTCGCCTCGTCCAGGATCAGAAGATCGGGATCACGCACCAACGCCCGCGCGAAGGAGATCACCTGCCGCTCGCCCATCGAGAGATTCTGCCCGCCTTCGGAGAGCGAGGTCTCGAGGCCGTGAGGCAAGCGTTCGATCAGCTCGCGCGCGCCGAGCGCATCGATCGCGCGCCACAGCTCGTCGCGCCCGAGGTCCGCGCGGAAGACCTTGAGGTTCTCCTCCACCGTGCCGGGGAAGAGGTGGATGTCCTGCAGCACGAGCCCGATTCGATCGCGCCACGCCTTCTGCGCGTACCGCCGGAGATCGACGCCGTCGAGCGCGATGTGCCCCGACGTCGGCTCGTAGAAGCGAAGAAGAAGATTGGTCAGGGTCGACTTGCCTCCGCCCGACGGGCCGACCAACGCCACGCGCTCGCCGCGTCGCACGGTGAAGGAGACCGCCTCGAGCGCGGGTGCGCGACGCGCCTCGGCTTCGGTTGCACCCTGATAAGCGAACCCGACCGACTCGAAGCGGATCTCACGCCAATCGCGCGAGACCACGGGCATCGCGTCGGGCGCGTCGAGCACCTTGCTCTTCGACTCCAAGATGCCGAAGACACGATCGGCCGAGGCCGACGCCTTCTGCATGAAGTGGAGCTGCTCCGCGAACATCACGATCGGGAAGAAGAGCCGCCGCGTGTACTCGACGAAGAGGACCACCGTGCCGAGCGTGAGCGCGCCGCCGAAGCTGCGGCCGAAGCCGAGGTAGAGGATCAGCATCACAGCCCAGACCTCGACCGTGAAGAAGAAGCTCCAGAAGGTGTAGTCGGAGACCTCGGAGCGCGCTTCCATCCTTCGCCGCTCGACGCCCACCTTCTCGAGCTTCTTCATCGTCCACTCGCGGCGGTCGTAAACCTGCAGGATCGGCACCGCCTGCGTGTACTCGGTCACGAAGGTCGAAAGCTTGGAATAGAGCGCGCGCGTCTTGCTGTAGATCGGCCGCATCAGCTTGAGAAAGAGCAGTGCCGAGGCGAAGAAGGGCGCGATCAAGCAGAGCACCGCGAGCGTGATCTTGGGGCTCGCGACGAACATCACGCCGAGCGTGCCGAAGAGAAGCACCACGCTCCGGAGCAGCGAGAGCGCCACCTCGGAGAAGAGGACCTGTAGCCGCTCCGCGTCCGACTCGACCCGCGCGAGCAGACGCCCCGGCGGGTTGTGATCGAAGAACTCGGCCGAGAGATCGAGCAGGTGCGAGAAGATGTCCTGCTTGAGTCGCCGCACCAACTCGAGACCCATGCCCGCCGCCATCACCGTCTGCTGATAGGTGGCGAGCGAGCCGAGCGCGAGCAGCGCGAGGTAGAGGCCGGCGGTCTGGTAGACGCCGCCCAACGAGCCGTCGTTCGCCGCCGCGGTCAGATCGTGATCGATGAGGCGACGGATGAGCAGCGGCCCGATCAGCTCCGCCGCCACCGCGGCCAAGAGAAGCACGACGCCAACGGCGAGGGTGCGCCAGAAGGGGCGCAGTCGAGCCGCGAGCCTTAGGAAGAGCTCTCTGATGGGCAGACGCCGGATCGAGGTTTCCTCGACCGGGCCGCTATCGTCCCAATCCCAAAATGGCAAGAGCTCGAACCTCCGGGGGTGCCCCCCGGAGCAGCATCATGGGCTGGTGAAGGGGGGCGTTGACCTACTTGTAGCGATAGACGACGCGGCCGCGGGAGAGGTCGTACGGCGAGAGCTCGACCGTTACCTTGTCTCCACGCAGGATGCGGATGAAGTGCTTCCGCATCTTGCCCGAGATGTGGGCAAGCACCAGGTGGCCGTTCTCGAGCTCGACCCGGAACATGGCATTCGGCAAGGGCTCGACCACGGTGCCGCTGAACTCCAACGCATCGGACTTTACCTGCCGGACCTCTTCTTCCGCCGCCGGGTCCTTCTTCTTCACGGGACCGGGGCGATAGGGACCGGACTTCCTTTTCGGCATCAGACCTCCTCCCGCAACGCGGGCATCTCTCCGCCCGCCATGCGGGCATATCGCCGGATACTACTCATCGCCCGCGAAGAGCGTCAAGGATGCGAACAAGCGTCGGGTTCCTTCGCGAGCCGAACGGGCCGCAACCGTCGCTTTGCCCCGCTTCCGATGATAGGCTCCGCCCCCGTGCGCCCCAAGATGACCTCATGGATGATGCTCTCGATCGGGTTCCTCGCCGCGTGGCTTTCGGGCTGCGGCGCGACCCGCGGCATCGCCGTGCGCTCGATGATCCCGATCCTCGATACCGCCGTTTCGGCCACCTATCGCGACCAGGACCTGAAGACGGTCGAGCAGGCGATCCCGGCCAACCTGGTGCTCATCCGCGGGCTCTGCGAGTCGTCGAAGGGGAATGCCGAGCTCCACGCGATGGCGGCGCAGCTCTACTTCAGCTACGGCTACGGCTTCATCGAGGACAGCAACCCCGAGCGCGCCGCGCTCCTCTATGCGGAAGGCCTGCGTCTGGGCCGTCAGGCGCTGGCGGACGAAGATTGGTTCGCCGAGCTCCCGGCCGGAAATGCGCCCGACGCCAAGCGGCTCTCGAAGATCGACCGCAATGACGTGCCGCTGCTCTTCTGGACGCTGGCCAATTGGTCGAGCTGGATCAACCTTCGGCTCGACGATCCGAGCGCGGTCGCGCAGCTGGTCGCGGTCGAGGCCTATCTCGGTCGCGTGCTCGAGCTGGAGCCCGACTACTTCATGGGGATGCCGCACGTGTTGCTCGGCGCGATGCAGTGCTTCCGTCCGGTGATGTTCGGCGGCAAGCCCGAGGAAGGGCGCGCGCACATCGAGGAAGCGCTTCGCATCTCGGGGAACCGGATGCTCCTCTATCACGTTTTTTTCGCGCAGTACTACTGCCGCCAAACCCTGGACGAGGATGGATTCACGAAGTCACTCGAGAGCGTGCGAAGCGCGCCCGACGACCTTCTCCCCGAATACCAACTCTTCAACCTGGTCGCCAAACGCAAGGCGACCCTACTCCTGGAGAAAACCGATGAGCTGTTCTGAGCCACGACGTTTTTTGCTGCGCGCGCTCGCGGCGTCCGCCCTCGCGTTGATCGCGAGCGCCGGCGTTTCGCCGATCGCACACGCCGCGAAGGCCGCCTACGAGATCAAGATCGCGACCTTGGCACCCGAGGGCTCGACCTGGATGAAGATCATGAACGATCTCGACGGCGAGATCCGCACCGCCACGCAAAACGCGGTCGGCCTCAAGTTCTATCCGGGCGGCATCCAGGGGGGCGAGGACGTGGTGCTGCGGAAGATCCGCACCGGCCAGCTTCACGGCGCGGGCTTCACCGGCGTCGGCCTCGGCGAGATCGCGCCCAGCCTGCGCGTGATGGAGCTGCCGTTCCTCTTCCAGAACGAGGCCGAGGTGCAGGCGGTGCACGCGAAGATGGATCCGATCTTCGAGCAGAAGCTGAACGAAGGGGGCTACACGCTCCTCGGTTGGGCCGAGGTCGGCTTCATCTACTTATACAGCAAGGAGCCGATCGCGAACCCGGAGCAGCTCAAGTCGTCGAAGGTGTGGCTGTGGGAAGGCGATCCCTTGGCGGAGACCTTTCTCAAGACCGCCGGCGTGTCGCCGGTGCCGCTCGACGTGACCGATGTCATGACCTCGCTGCAGACCGGCCTGGTGTCGGCTGTGTATGTCTCGCCGCTCGCCTGCATCGCGCTTCAGTGGTTCACGCGCGTGAAGTACGTGACCGATCTGCCGCTCACGCACGGGCTCGGCGCGGTCGTCATCACCAACGAGGCGTGGAGCAAGGTGCCGGCCCAGCATCAGCAGACGATCAAGGATCTTTGCGCGAAGCAGTTCGCTCGCCTGAGCGAGGCGACCGCGACCGACAACACGAAGAGCGCCGACGTGATCCTCAAGTCCGGGGTGGAGCGCGTGACCTTGCCCGCGGCGCAGGCCGATGCTTTCCGGAGCCTCGGTGGACAGGTGGAGCAAGCGCTGGTCGGAAAGCTGTATGACCAGGCATTGCTCGATCAGGTGCGGAAGGAAGTGCAGGCCGTGCGCGCCGGCACGCCGCGATAGCTCGGAGGAAAGGGAAACGCATGCGCTCGCTCGTACGCTTCGCTCTCGGTGCCGCTCTACTTGCACTTCTCATCCTCCCATCGAGCGGAGAACGCTGTCAGGCCGAGGAGGGACGCGGCTTCGATGCTTGCGGCCTGTGCGAAGGGACCGGCGGATTGCCGGAGCGCGCGCTTACTCCCTCGGTCACCGATTCGATCGGACGCGCGATCGCGCGGCACAACGAACGCGTGATCGCGCGGACCGACAGCCTCTATCGCGCGGGTCGGTTCGGCGCTCCGGAGACGCCCGAAGCGCAGCGGCGCGCGCTGGTGCACTTCCAGCTCCGGTCGTGGAACGGCTTCCGCTACACCGCCGACCTCGCGAGCTCGAACGATCGATTGATCTTGGTGACCGGCGATACGCCGCTCGCCCCCTTCGCCAAGGGCTACGCGAACACGGCGGTCTATCCGCTTCGCTTCATCGACAAGGTGCGCGCGGGTCGTGGCGGCTTCTGCGTCGACTACCTCATCCCCGAGAGCTACGACGAGAAGATCCTCGATGGTGGGGTCACGATCCGCGTGCGTCGTCAGACGGTGGAGCTCGATGGCAAGGGAGCGACGCCGGTCCTGAATCGTGAGGCGCCGACCTCGCTTCACAAGACGGTCGAGCTGCTCTACGAGTCACGCTTCTGCGGTCAGGTGCGCGAGGAGCGCGTGGTCGATCGCGGTGACACTTTGATGCTCCTCTCGATCGATCACCTCGAGGGCTCGCACGTGCGGAAGTTCGGCACGCATCAGCTCGGCGCGATCACCGAGTGGCGGAGCTACGTCGAGGGGGATCGCGATCCGGTCAATCCGCGGATCGGCGCCTGTGCGTACTTCCCGCACATCCACCTCGACATGCCGTTCTTCCTGCCCGACCTGGGGCTCGACGACCTCCGCGACTTCGACTTCCCCTTCCCGATGATGAAGGCGACCTGGTTCCAGTCGCCTCCGAAGGACGTTCCGAGCTGGCTCGGGCTCGAGGCGACCGGAACGATCACGGGATGGGATTCCGCCGGCCCGCGCCCGACCGCGCGGTTCGAAACCTCGATGTCGGCAATCCGGTGGGTCAGCATGATCGCGAAGAGGCCGAGGACGAGGATGCCGCCGACGTAGACCAGCAGCTGCACGACGCCGAGGAAGTCGGCCGACAGCAGGACGAACAGCCCCGCCACGCCGAGC
>CAZZAH010000082.1:0-11874 GCA_964652115.1 uncultured bacterium
CGTCGGAAGGCTGGTCGTACTACGCGGAGCACCTGATGCTGAGCGAGGGCTTCTACGATGTGCGCGCCGCGCTGGTGCAGCGAAAGCTGAACCTCTTCCGCGCCTGTCGCGTGTTGGTCGACGTTGGGCTACACACCGGACAGATGAGCGTGGGCGAGGCGGTCTCCTTCCTCGTGCGGAAGGCGCGGATCGGCCGCGATCACGCCTTCGCCGAGGTGCGTCGCTACGCGCAGACACCGACTCAACCGCTCTCCTACGAGCTTGGCCGGCTCTACCTCGAGGAGCTGCGCGACGACTTCGTGAGCGCGGGGCGAGGCTCGGTCCCCGAATTCCATCGGGCGCTTCTCGCGGAGGGGACGGTGCCGGCGATCCTGGCTCGCGAAGCGCTCGGCGTTCCGGGAATGGCGGGGTCGCGCGTCCGCACCCTCGCCCGCGCCGAGCCGCGCCTGCGTCGCTCCGCCTCCTAGCGACGCGGTCCGCCGAACGGTCCTCGCATCAAGTTCCCGACTTTCTCGGTCGATCTTCCCTTGAGCCGCCTGAAGCTTCGGGCAGGGGGAGGTCGTCGATGGTTGAAAGCACCCGTCCACCGGTCGCGATCGTGGCCCTCGGGGACCTGTCGCGCGGAGATCAAGGGTTGCCCGCGCGCGTGATGGGCCGGGCGCGCACCCTGATCGGCGAGATCGGCCGACTGCGCGAAAGGCCGCACAGCTTGAGTCTGTCCGAGTCCGGCGCGGAGGAGCCGCAGTTCGAGGGCTCGTTGGCCTTGGCCTCGCGCCCGATCGCGGGCCCGATCGTCGATTGGATCGAGTCGGCCGGGCCGAACTCTCGCCTCGATCGCGTGCTGGCCGAACGCCGTCGCGTCGTCTTGATCGATACGGTCGAGCTGGGGGAGAAGGCGGGCCATGTCTACCACTGGCATCTGGAGAACGCGTCTCCGGGTGGCCTGAGCGCGCTTTCCCACTACCACAAGGGCGCGCCGCTCGGCTTTCAGCACCTCGCCTTCTGGTTGGAGGATGATCTGCCGCCCAACGGGCTCGACTTCGTGGGGATCGAGCCGCATGACTGCGCGGCGCGGAACGGCATCTCGATGCCGATTCGCCGTCGCCTCGGCACCATCTCCTCGCAAGTGGCGGCGATCCTGCTTCGCATCCTGGCGGAGGAGGGCTGGTAGTCTTTCCCCTCGCGCGCGAAAACGGATAGCTTTCCCGCGGCGAAGAGTTCGCGGGAGGCAACATGTCAGGCTTGGAAGGATCCGATCCCCGCGCGTCTCGCGTGCGGATCGAGCGCGAGGGCGAGCTCGCGTGGATCGTGCTCGATCGACCCGACGCGCGAAACGCGCTCGACCTCGAGATGGTGCGTGCGCTTCATCTCGCGCTCGATGCTCTCGAGCGGGACCGAGGTCTCTCTTGCCTGCTCCTGCGCGGCGAGGGAGAGTGCTTCGCCGCCGGCGCCGATGTCGGCGAGCTGCTCGCGCGCGATGCCTACGACTCCTTGGCCGCGATCAACTCGCGGCTCTTCCGTCGCCTCGAGCTCTTTCCCGCTCCGACCATCGCCGTGGTGCATGGCTACGCGCTCGGCGGAGGATGCGAGCTCGCGCTCACGACCGATCTTCGCGTGGCGGCCTCGAGCGCATCGTTCGGCCAGCCGGAGGTCTCGCTCGGCATCATGCCGGCGGCGGGCGCGACGCAGCGACTGCCTCGTTTGATCGGCCTCGGCCGCGCGCGCGATCTCGTGCTGACGGGTCGGCGCGTCGGCGCGGAGGAGGCGCTCGCCATCGGCCTCGTCAATCGGGTCGCGCCCGACGCGGAGCTCTTGACCGTCGCGCGTACCCTGGCGGGGGAGATCACGCGCCAGGGACGGCTCGCGGTTCGCCTGGCCAAGACCGCGCTCAACGCCGCCTTTCCCGGGATCGAGGCGGGGCTCGCCTACGAATCGAGCGCGCAGGCGCTCCTCTTCGAATCGGAGGAGAAGCGTACGCGCATGCAGGCCTTTCTCGATCGCAAGCGTGGAGGTACGCGCTGATGCTCGACGTGCGCAGGGTGGCGGTGCTTGGTGCGGGGACGATGGGGGCCGGCATCGCGCTGGTGGCGGCGCGCGCCGGCTACGAGGTCGTGCTTCGCGACATCGATGAGGCCTTGGTCGCGCGCGGACGGCGGACGATCGAGGCGGGGCTCGCGAAGGGAGTCGAGCTCGGCAAGGTCTCCGCGGAGGATCGCGACGCCGCGCTCGCGCGCATCGCAACGACGGTCGAGGTTGCGCGCGCGGTGGCGGACGCCGACCTCGTGATCGAAGCGGTGCCGGAGGACTTCGCGCTCAAGAGCGAGGTGCTCCGCGAGGCGGCGCGACACCTACCGGCGGCCTCGATCCTGGCGAGCAACACCTCGTCGCTCTCGATCAGCCGCCTCGCCGCGGAGACCGATCGGCCCGCGCGCTTCCTCGGGATGCACTTCTTCAATCCGGTCCACGTGATGAAGCTGCTCGAGCTCGTGGTGGGGCGCGAGACCTCGGAGGAGACGATCGCCGCGGCGCGTGCGGTCGGCGCGCGCATGGGGAAGAAGGTCATCACGGTGGCCGATTCGCCCGGCTTCGCTACCAGTCGCCTCGGCGTGCTCTTGGGCCTCGAGGCAATGCGGATGGTCGAGCAAGAGGTCGCTTCCGCGACCGACATCGATCTCGCGATGACGCTCGGCTATGGCCATCCGATGGGGCCGCTCAAGCTGACCGATCTCGTGGGGCTCGACGTGCGGCTCAAGATCGCGGAGTACCTGCACGCGACGCTCGATCAGCACGGCAGCACGACCTTCGAGCCTCCGGCGCTCCTTCGCCGCATGGTCGCCGACGGGAAGCTCGGCCAGAAGTCGGGCGAGGGCTTCTATCGCTGGAAGGGATAGGCGCTGGAATGGGTAGGCGCTGGAATCGTTAGGCCGCGCTACACGCGCTTCAAGAAGCGCAGCACCTCGGCCTCGAAGGCCGGACGCCGCCAAGAATCGGTGCCGAGAAAGTGCGTGGCGTTGGGCGCGATCCAGAGCGACGCGTTCGGGATCGTCCGGTACATCGTCACCACCTCGTCGAGCGGCACGACCGGATCGCGATCTCCGGCGATGAGCAGGCTGGGCGAGGCGATCGCGCGAAGATCCTCGATCGACAGGTTTCGATCGCTATCGGGGCCGTGCAGCATCTCGACCACCTTCCGCGTCACTGACTTCCATGCGTCGGGTCCGCCTTGCGGTTGGTGCTCGCGGCGGACGAAGGCCTCGAGCCCCCAACGCTGCCACGTCTCGGGCTCCGCCATGCGGCTCACCGCGCTCGAGATCTCGGGCGAAGACCGGTAGCTCGAGCGGAAGACGATCAGCTTCTCGACGCGCCCAGGATGATGTCGCGCGATCCAGAGCGCGGTCGCTCCGCCCATCGACGATCCCAGGAAGTGCGCGCGCGTCACGCCGTGCGAATCGATCAGCGCGAGCACGGCCTCGGCCATCGCGCGGATCGAGAGGCGATCGACCGAGGGGCTCGCGCCATGACTGAGCGCGGTCGGAACGATGAGGCGATGCTCCGCCGAGAGGCCGGCGAGGTAGGGATCCCACTCGCGCCGCGTCATCCCGCCGGAGTGGAGAAGCACGAGCGTCGGATCGGCATCGGATCCGTGGACCGTGTGATCGAGGAGCCCGCCCGCCGCGTTCGGATCGATCATGCTCTGCCTCCTTGCGCGCGAGTGGAGTCTCGACGCATTCCGCGCTTACCATAGCCGCCTCGCGCCCTCGCGTGAAGTTGCGGAAGCAGGAGGTCGAATGCCGGAATTGGCCGAGGTCGAGTTCGAACGACGTCGATGGGACGAAGCGATCGGCCGCCGCGTCCTCGCGGTCGAGGTGAATCCGCGCGCGCAGGTTTTCCGCGGGTTCGACGCGCGCGAGCTGGTCCCGGCATTGACCGGTGCCCGGCTCCTCTCCTCCGAAGCGAAGGGGAAGCAGATGTGCTTCCGCTTCGAGCGCGGCACCTGGATCGGCCTTCATCTCGGGATGAGCGGCAGCTTGAGGGTCGAGGCGAAGGACTTCCGCGGTGAAACGCACGATCACCTGATCCTTCGCCTCAGAGATCGCGCGCTCGTCTTTCGTGATCCGCGTCGCTTCGGTCGTGTGCGCTTCGAGCGAACGAAGGAGGAGCCTACTTGGTGGGCGTCGCTGCCGCTCGAGGTGCTCTCGCCGCGCTTCACGGTCGAGCATGTGACCGCGTTTCTCACGCGTCGTGGACGAAGCCCGATCAAGGCGGTGCTGCTCATGCAGGCCGCGTTCCCCGGTGTCGGCAACTGGATGGCCGACGAGATCCTCTGGCGCGCGGAGATCCATCCGGCACGCGCGGCCGGTTCGCTCTCGAGCGCGGAGCTGCGTCGCTTGCATCGCGAGCTCCGCTTCGTTTCGCGCGGCGCGCTTCGCTCCGTCGGCCGCCATGGCGGCGACCTTCCGCGCGGTTGGCTCTTCTGGGAGCGGTGGCGCGATGGAGGCGCGTGTCCGGCGACCGGCGTGGCACTCGTGCGCGAGACGATCGGCGGCCGAACAACGTGCTGGTCGCCGGGACGTCAGGCACTGCCAGTTGTGAAAAAATGAACAAGCGAACTGTTGACACCTTGGGCACTCGTTCGGATAATCCGCGCTCCGTGGGTTTCGGGGCCAGCAACGTCCGCCACGCGCTCGCCGTCGTCTTTCGTGAGCGCGCGGAGCGGGGCTGTATTCCTGAGCGCGATCGGAGGGTCTTCCCGTGAAGAAGGACCCGGAGGAGCGGTACCGGTACTACCGCCTGGTCGGATCGCTCGGATCAATCCCGCTTCTCTTGGGCTCGGGCGCCATCCTTGGTTGGTGGATCGGTCAGTGGTTAGACCGGAGATTCCACACGGCGCCGTGGCTCCAGATCGTATTTCTCGGACTGGGAATCGCGGGCTCGGTCCGAAGCAGCCTCCGACTTTTGAAGCAAGCGCAACGGGATCTCGACCGGATGTAGAGGAAGGGTCGCGGGACGCGACCCGACGCCAAGACGGCGGCGGTGGAGACGCGGGGGGAGAATGGCGCGCTCGTTGGGACTCGACCGTGGTGAACGTGGTGGGGCGGTGGTGGGGCCGGAGTTTCTGAGGCGCCTGCGCGGCGCCACTTCCATCTTGGGCAGCCTTCTCCTCCTCGTCATCCTACTTCGATTGGGGACGCTGCCGGCGCTGTCGTTCGGCGCGGGCTTCGTGCTCTCGATCGCGAACCTCTTCCTGCTCGAGTTCATCGCGCAACGCGTGCTCCGGCCGGAGCCGATGTGGGGCCCAGCCGTGTATGCCGCGGTGGGGGCGAAGCTCCCCCTCCTCGTCGGCGGTGCCGCCCTTTGCCTCTCCGTTCTTCATCTTTCTCCCCTCTGGTTCGCTCTCGGATTCTCTCTCTTCTTCGTGACGCTCCTGCTCAAGGTGATCGGCCGCATGCTGGTTTCGCGCGGCGTGGTCACGCCTCGCCCGATCGGGAGCACACGCACCTCGCCGCGAAGCAACGTGCTGAAGTCGATGCTCGTGCTGGTGGTGGCGGCGCCGCTCGCCTTTGGGCTGATCGGCAGTGCCTGGATGGCTCGCGATGTGAGCGCGCGCGCCGGCCTCTCGCTCTCCGCCGCCCCCGCCCTCGCGCAGGAGCACGCAGTGGATGAGCACGCCGGGGATGAGCACGGCGGAGCCGCCAGTGAGCACGCGGCGCCCGCTCACGCCGAGGGCCACGCGGCGGAGGGCGAGCATCACGGCTCCGAGGCGCCCGAGTTCCCCAACTGGATCACGCTCATCAACCACGTCTTCCCGCACACCTCGTGGGGAGAGTTCCTGCATCACTGGGAGACGCCGCTCTTCAGTCTCCCGGTGATCCTGCTGCTCTGCATCGTGGCGATCATTGCCTCGCGCAATCCGCGGCTCATCCCGGGCAAGCTCCAGAACATCGTCGAGATCGCGGTCGAGCAGTTCACCAACTTCGTCGAGGGGATGCTCGGTCCGCAGGGCCGTCGCTACGTGCCGTTCCTCGGCACGCTCTTCTTCTACATCTGGTTTTCGAACCTGCAGGGGCTCCTGCCGCTGATGAAGTCGCCGACCTCGGTGCTCAACACGACGGTCGCGCTCGCGATCTGCGTCTTCCTGTATGTGCAGTACACCGGCTTCACGCAGCTCGGATTGAAGCGCTACTTCCTGCACCTGGCCGGTGATCCGCAGGATGTGATCGGGTGGGCGATGGTGCCGCTCCTCCTGCCGCTTCACATCATCGGAGAGTTCGCCAAGCCGATGAGCTTGTCGCTCCGACTCTTCGGCAACGTCTTCGGCGAGGACGTGCTCCTCGCGGTCTTCGGCACGCTGATTCTGATTCCGCTCGGGGCGTTCAAGCTTGGGCTTCCGCTCCACGTGCCGTTCATCTTCCTGGCGTTGCTCTTGAGCTCGATCCAGGCCTTGGTGTTCACGCTGCTCTCGACCCTCTACTTCTCGCAGATGTTGCCGCACGAGGAGCACGAGGGAGGGCATCACTAGTCGTCTCGAGCTTGCTCGAGGCTTCGGGGGTCGCCGGCGCGGCCCGCTCGTGTTCGCGAGGTAGCGCGGACGCGGGAAAACAGACGGCGCGATACGCGTCGGGTACATAGAGGAGGCAGAACGGTGTTGGAGATGAACCTGCTCGGATTGGGCATTCCGCTAGGGTTGGGTCTCGCGGCCATCGGCTCAGGCATCGGTCTTGGCAACGCGGTCAACGGCGCGATGCAGGCGATGGGCCGGCAGCCGGAGGCGGCGGGCAAGATCCAGACCGCGATGGTGATCGGCGCCGCCTTCATCGAGGCGCTCACCATCTACGCCCTCATCATCGCCTTCCAGGGGCTCGCGAAGCTGTGATCCCTGCTGCCGCCCCTTCGCTTGCGAAGCGGCGCGGCGGCTCACTGCTCGAGCTTTTGAGGGGACGCGAAAGAGGCCACGCGCCCGGTCGAAATGGCCACGCGGCGCGCGCCTCGAGGGGAGTCGCGGATGGAATTGATTTGGAGTCAGGTAGTCACCCAGATCCTCGGGTTTCTGATCGCGCTCCTGATCCTGAAGAAGTACGCCTGGGGTCCGGTGCTCAACCTGCTCGAGGAGCGGCGCCAGAAGATTCAGGCGGAGTTCGATCGGATCGAGTTGACCAAGCGAGAGGTGGCGGCGCTGAAAGTCGAGATCGAAGGCCAGCTCCGCAACATGGAAGCGCAGGCGAGAGTCCGCATCCAGGAAGCGGTGCAAGAGGGCCAGCGGGTGGCGACCGAGATCACCGACAAGGCGCGCGGCGAAGCGCGTGACTTAGTCGAGCGCGCGAAGGAAGAGATCGGCCGTGATCGGGACAAGGCCCGGGTCGAGCTGCGCAACGAGATGGTGCAGATGGTCGTGACCGCGACCGAGCGCATCGTGTCGGAGCGTTTGGATGACGCGAAGCACAAAGAGAAGATCGCGTCCTTCATCGATTCGCTGGCCGGTGTCGGGAAGAGCGGCCGATGATTCGCGACCGCGCGGTCGTTCATCGCTACGCGGCGGCGCTCTTCGGCGCGGCGCTCGCGCGGAAGGAGCTCGAGCGCGCGGATCAGGATCTGCGGGCGCTCGAGGCGCTCTACCGCAAGGATTCGCGCCTCCAGGAGTTTCTCGAGGCGCCGAACGTCTTGGACGGCGACAAGACCCGCATCGTGCGCGCGGTCCTGAGCGGCCAGGTGAGCGAGCTGGTGCTCCAGTTCGTGCTCCTGATGATGCGGAAGAAGCGGGTGCAGCATCTGCCGCTCGTCTTCGATCCGTTTCAGCGCCTGGTGGAGCAGCACCTCGGGATGGAGCGGGCCGAGGTCGTCACCGCGGTGCCTCTGATCGAGGAGCAAGCGCAGCGACTGCTCGCGCGGCTCGAGTCGCTCACCGGCAAGAAGATCGCGCTCGTGAGCAAGATCGATCCCGCGATCCTGGGCGGGGCGGTCGTCACGGTCGGGGGAAAGATCCTGGACGGCAGCGTGCGGCACAAGCTCGAGCGTCTGCGCGACGAGCTCTTGGCGGCCAAGGTCCACTAGAAGGGGAGCAAAGATGGCGTTCAAGCCCGAAGAGGTCAGTGCGGTACTCCAACGGGAGCTCGAGAAGTTCGACACCAAGCTCGAGATGGCGTCGGTCGGCTCGGTGCTACAGGTGGGCGACGGAATCGCCCGCGTGTGGGGCTTGGAAGACGCGATGGTCGGCGAGCTGCTCAAGTTCCCGCACGACGTCACCGGCATGGTGCTGAACCTCGAAGAGGACAACGTCGGAGCGGTGCTCTTTGGGCGTGACGACCTGATCAAGGAAGGCGATCCGGTTCGTTTGACCGGGAAGATCGCTTCCGTCCCGGTCGGCCCGGCGCTGCTCGGACGGGTGGTGAACCCCCTCGGCGAGCCGGTCGACGGCAAGGGCCCGATCGTGACCGACTTCGTCTATCCGATCGAGGGCGCGGCCCCGAACGTCGTCCAGCGCCAGCCGGTGAAGGAGCCGGTCCAGACCGGCATCAAGGCGATCGACGGCATGATCCCGATCGGTCGCGGCCAGCGCGAGCTCATCATCGGCGACCGCGGCACCGGCAAGAGCGCGGTCGCGATCGACACGATCCTGAACCAGAAGGGGAAGGATCTCGTCTGCATCTACGTCGCGATCGGCCAGAAGGAATCTTCGGTCGCGCGCGTGATCAAGATCCTCGAGGACCACGGTGCGATGGAGTACTCGATCGTGGTCGTCGCCTCGGCTTCGATGGCGGCGCCGCTGCAGTACTTAGCGCCCTACTCCGGTTGCGCGATGGGCGAGTGGTTCCGCGACAACAAGCGCCACGCCCTCTGCGTCTACGACGACCTCTCGAAGCAGGCGGTCGCCTATCGGCAGCTGTCGCTCCTCCTCCGCCGCCCGCCGGGACGCGAGGCCTTCCCGGGCGACATCTTCTACTGCCACTCGCGGCTTCTGGAGCGCGCGGCGAAGTTGAACAACGAGCTCGGCGCCGGCTCGCTGACCGCGCTTCCGATCATCGAAACCCAGGCCGGCGACGTTTCCGCGTACATCCCGACCAACGTGATCTCGATCACCGACGGGCAGATCTTCTTGGAGACCGACCTCTTCTACCAGGGCGTTCGGCCGGCCATCAACGCAGGTATCTCGGTCTCCCGCGTCGGTGGTAACGCGCAGACCTCCGCAATGAAGAAGGTGGCCGGTAAGCTTCGCCTCGACTTGGCTCAGTTCCGCGAGCTCGCCGCCTTCGCGCAGTTCGCGTCGGACCTCGACAAGTCGACCCAGGCGCAGCTCATCCGCGGCCAGCGCATGGTCGAGCTCCTGAAGCAGGACCAGTACCGTCCGCTTCAGCTCGAGGAGATGGTGACCGGCATCTTCGCCGGTGTGAACGGCTACCTGGACGAGCTGCCCAACGACGCGGTGCGCGACTTCGAGCTCGAGCTCTACGCTCACATGAAGAAGGACTATCCCGACGTCATGCACACCATCGCCAACGACAAGAAGCTCGAGAAGGACACCGAAGAGAAGCTGCACAAGGCGATCAAGGCCTTCGTCGCCACCTACCTGGCGAAGACGAAGAAGTAGGGAGCGCTCGTGGCGACACTCAAGCAGATCCGCCGGCGCATCCGTTCGGTCAAGTCGACCCAGCAGATCACGCGCGCGATGGAGATGGTGGCGGCGGCCAAGCTCAAGCGAGCGACCGACCGCGCGCTCGCATCGCGGCCCTACGCGCTCAAGGCGGCGGAGATCCTCCGCAGCCTGGCGGGCGCGGCGGCCAACCTCTCGCATCCGCTCTTCGACGAGCGGCCGGTGCACACCAAGCTCCGCGTGGTCATCGCGTCGGACAAGGGGCTTTGCGGCTCGTACAACATGACGGTGTTTCGCCGGATGGAGAACGAGTACCCGCGGAGCGCGCGGGAAGGGCTCAAGCTCTATCCGGTCGGCCGGCGCGCCGACGCGTACTTCAGCAAACGGCCGTGGGAGATCGTTGCGCGCTTGCCCGAGCTGGGCGATCAGACGAACCCGACGAAGGCCAGGCGTCTCGCGGCGGAGTTGGTCCAGCTCTACGTCGACAAGAAGGTCGACCAGATCTCGCTCGTCTTTACCCGGTACATCTCGGTCATCTCGCGGCGCGTGGTGGAGGAGCAGCTCCTCCCGATCGTGCCGGAGAAGACGGATGACGCCAAGGTGGAGAACTACATCTTCGAGCCTTCGCCCGAGGCGATCTTCGAATCGCTCCTGCCGAGGTACATCGAAAACCGCATCCTTCAGGCCATGAGTGAATCGATCGCGAGCGAGCACGCCGCCCGGATGGTGTCGATGGGCGGCGCGAGCAAGAACGCGAAGGAAGTGATCGAGCGGCTCACCCTCGAAGGCAACAAGCTCAGGCAGGCTGCGATCACGCGGGAGATTTCCGAGATCGTCGGCGGCGTGGAAGCGCTGAAATAGGGAGGACGGAAGACGCATGGCGACGGAACCGAACTACGGCAAGATCCTGCAGGTGATCGGCCCCACGGTCGACGTGGAGTTTCCCTCCGACCGACTGCCGGCGATCCTGAACGCGATCACGGTCGAGGTCCCGGAGAAGAAGGTCAGCCTGACGGTCGAGGCGGCGCTCCACATCGGCGACAACGTCGTCCGTTGCATCGCCATGTCGACCACCGATGGTCTCGTGCGCGGCATGAAGGCGCTCGACACCGGTGCCGCCATCTCGGTGCCGGTCGGTGATCAGGTGCTAGGCCGCGTGATCAACGTTCTCGGCCGCACGATCGACGGTAAAGGCCCGGTGAAGAATCCGGCGCTGACCTCACCGATCCATCGACCCGCGCCGAGCCTCGAAGACCAGGAGACGCGCCCCGCGATCTTGGAGACCGGCATCAAGGTCGTCGACCTGCTCGCGCCCTACGCGAAGGGCGGGAAGATCGGACTCTTCGGAGGCGCCGGCGTCGGCAAGACCGTCATCATCCAGGAGCTGATCAACGCCATCGCCACCGCGCACGGCGGCTACTCGGTCTTCGCCGGGGTGGGCGAACGTACGCGCGAAGGAAACGACCTCTACCTCGAGATGAGCGAGTCGGGCGTCATCGGCAAGACCGCGCTGATCTTCGGCCAGATGAACGAGCCGCCGGGCGCGCGTCTTCGCGTCGGATTGACCGGCGTCACGGTCGCGGAGTACTTCCGCGATCAGCAGGGCCAGGACGTGCTGCTGTTCATTGACAACATCTTCCGCTTCACGCAGGCGGGCTCCGAGGTGTCGGCGCTTCTCGGCCGCATGCCGAGCGCCGTCGGTTATCAGCCGACGCTCGCGACCGAGATGGGCGCGCTCCAGGAGCGCATCTGCTCGACCAAGAAGGGCTCGATCACCTCGGTGCAGGCGATCTACGTGCCGGCCGACGACTTGACCGACCCGGCGCCCGCGACCGCCTTTAGCCACCTCGACGCGACCACGGTGCTCTCGCGCCAGATCGCGGAGCTCGGCATCTATCCCGCGGTCGACCCGCTCGACTCGACCTCGCGCATGCTCGATCCCAACATCGTCGGGATGGAGCACTACACCGTCGCGCGCGCGGTGCAGCGCGTGCTGCAGCGCTACAAGGACCTGACCGACATCATCGCCATCCTCGGCATGGACGAGCTCTCGGACGAGGACAAGCTCATCGTGCAGCGGGCGCGTAAGATTCAGAAGTTCCTCTCGCAGCCCTTCTTCGTGGCGGAGGCCTTCACCAACCGACCCGGCCGCCGCGTCAAGCTGGCCGACACGATCGAAGGCTTCAAGCAGATCGTCGCCGGCAAGTACGACGACGTTCCTGAAGGCGCCTTCTACATGTGCGGCGGCATCGACGAGGCGCTCGCCAACGCCGAAACGATGAAGTAGG
>CAZZAH010000083.1:0-11848 GCA_964652115.1 uncultured bacterium
CAGCTACTGCCAGGAAAAGTGTTCGGATGCTAAAGCCGGGCCGACGCAATAGGTCGCCTCCGCGAATTCGAGTGCTGCTTCTTGAAGGGTCCGGGCCGCCTACCCGGAAGACCGACATGAAACCCGACCCCCTGAGGGGGTTCCCGCGCTTCACTTGCGGCAGTGTAGCATTCCGATCCCGACCGGAAAGGCAAGCTTCTCGCGAGCGGAGCTGGGGCTTGGGCTCCGACTGCGGCCGACCGAAGCGGCTTGATGGAACGTCGAGGCTGCTACGCCGCCTTCGCCGGACGCTTGCCCGATGACGCGTTCGCGACTTCCAAGGCAAGGGCGGAGGCGACGTAGACCGAGGAGTAGGTTCCGAAGGCGACGCCGACCAGCATGCAGAAGGCGAAGCCGTGGATGACCTCTCCACCGAACACGAAGAGCGCGAGCGCGGAGAACAAGGTCGTGAGCGAGGTGAGGAGGGTCCGCGACATCGTCTTTGCGATCGAGAAGTCCATCACCTGCTCGAGCGGCTGGCCTTGACGGAGCCGCATCTCCTCGCGGATTCGATCGAAGACCACGACCGTGTCGTTGATCGAGTAGCCGCCGATGGTCATCAGCGCCGCCACGATCGGAATGGTGATCTCGATCCTAAAGACCGAGCACATCAAGAGGGCGACGATGACGTCGTGAGCGAGAGCGATCACGCCCCCGAGCGCGAACTTGAACTCATAGCGCACGCCCACGTAGACGAGGATGGCGATCAAGGATAGGAGCACGGCCCAGGTCGCTTGTCCCTGGAGCTCCTTTCCCACCTTCGGCCCGACGAGCTCCTCGCGCCGGATTTCACCCGTCAGCCCCGGCTTGGCCGCCTGCAGCGCGGCGAGGATCTTCGCCGATGGGGTCTCGGTCGCCTTCTGCTCCGTCGCTGCGACCGGAATGCGGAGTAGAAACGAGGTGCCCGACTCCCCCGCCTTCTGGATCTCGGAGTCGCCCATGTCGAGCCCGTTGAGCACGTGACGCAGATCCTCGGTTTCGACCGGTTGGCTGAAGCGATACTCGATCATGCGGCCGCCGGCGAAGTCGACGCCGAGCAGGAAGCCCTTGTTCATCACCAGACTGACCAGGCCGATCAGAATCACCACGGCGGAGAAGGCGTAGGCCTTCGCGCGGTGGCGCATGAAGGGGAAGTGCAGTTCCTTGATCAGCTCGAGCATGCCCGTGAACCCTTTCTGCTAGGGAAGATCGCCCTTTCCAAACCGAACTAGATCGACAGCTTTTGCGGGCTCTTGTTGGCCAGCGCGGCGTCGAAGATCATGCGGGTCATCATCACGTTGGTGAAGAGGTTCGCGATGATGCCGAGGCCGAGCGTGACCGCGAAGCCGCGGATCGGCCCGGTGCCGAAGAAGTACAGGATCACCGAGCTGATGAAGGTAGTCGAGTGTGAGTCGATGATGGTGGCGAACGCTCGATGGTAGCCCGCGTCGATCGCCGCCTTGACCCTCTTCCCCGCCTTGAGCTCCTCGCGGATGCGCTCGAAGATGAGCACGTTCGAGTCGACCCCCATACCGACGGTCAACGCGATACCGGCGATTCCCGGCATGGTGAGCGTGCCGCGGAGCATCGCCAGGCCGGCGATGAGGAAGAAGAGGTTGAAGCTGATGCCGATGATCGAGACCACGCCGGAGAGGCGGTAGTAGATGATCATGAAGGCGGCGACCGCGGCCGCGCCGACCCAGGCGGCGTGCATGCCGGCGTTGACCGAGTCACGCCCCATGGACGGACCGACGGTGCGCTCCTCGATCACGTTAACCGGCGCAGGCAGCGCGCCAGCCCGAAGGATGATCGCGAGGTCGTTCGCCTCGGCGGTGCTGAAGTTGCCGGTGATCTGCGCCCGGCCCTGCGAGATGCGATCCCGGATGACCGGTGCGGAGACGACGCGGTCGTCCAGCACGATCGCGAGCTGACGGCCGACGCTCGCGCCGCTCACCTTGCGAAAGGCGGCGGTCCCCTTCGTATTCATGGTCAGAGATACGCCGGCGTCGTTCGGTCTCGAGGCGTCGAGGCCGATTCGCATGATCGCGCTCGAGATTCCGGCGCCGGTGAAGTCGGCCCGGCGGTTCAGGACGTAGAGAATCCGCACCGCCTGACCGCTGACCAGTTCGTCCTTCTGGGAGATGGCGATGGTGGCGTCGCGCGGCAGGAGCGTGTCCGCCGCCGCTTGCTTGAGCAGCGACTCGACCGCGGGAAGATCCGAGGGAAGGATCGTCACGCCGCCGTACTGGGACATGTCGGGATAGCTGTTGAGGAGAGAGATGAGCGGCTGCGCGATATCCAGGCTGTCAGCCATGGTGGTGTCGATCGGCGCGCCCTTCACCTTGACCGCGAGCTGGCGATCGAGGCGATCGATCACCTGCTTGGCCTCGTTCGGGCTCTTGACCAGCTTGAACTCGAGCTGGGCCGTCTTGCCGATCAGGTCGACCGCGCGCGTCTTGTCGAGCAGACCCGGGAGCTGGACGAGGATGCGGTCCTCTCCCTGCTTCTGAACGATCGGCTCCGCGACGCCGAATTGGTCGATGCGATTCCTCAGGATCTGCATCACGCGATCAACCGCGTCCGGCACTTCCTCGGGCTTGAGCTTCGAGCGATCGACCTCGAGCACGATATGCATGCCGCCCAAGAGGTCGAGGCCGAGCTTCAAGGCGCCGCTCCGGAGCTTCCGAATGCCCTCGTCGGCGTTGCCGTAACGCTGCTCCGCCGGCAGGCTGTAGAGGCGAAACGACGGGACGAGATAGAAGATCGAAAGCCCAATCAGGGCCACGAGCGTCAACAACTTCCAGCGCAGGCTCTTGTCCATCCTCGGACCCCCAGACGGTCAACCGCTTCACGACACACAAGGCTTTGGACATTAGCGACGGGCAGGAGAAGGCGTCAACGCAAAAGCGGCTCGGAGCATTGTGCTTCGAGCCGCCTCGGCTTCTTGGTTGCTTCGCGTCGCGCGACCGTCGCGGCCGCGAGCCCTTCGTCTACAGGACCTGCCGCTGCTTCATCTCGCCGAAGGAGAAGAGCGAGCCTGCGGGCTTGTCCCTCCAGCGAACGATGCGCCAGATCGGCAGGCGGCTGATCGGCGCGAGCTCCCCCGGATACTCGCGGAAGAAGAAATCGGCGCCGTCGGCCTCGACCAGGTACTCGAGCGGTCCATTGTCGTCGGTGGTGTGAACCTCGAGATGGACGTTCTGTGCCACGACCTTCCAGACTCCGGCCGGTCCACCCGGCAACTGATCGGCTTCCGTCGCCTGCTGGCGCTCAAGCAGGGTCATCCGCAAGACGATCTTGTCGACCGACTCATCCTGGAATAGCGTCTCCGTCGACTTCTGATCCGCATCGAAGTCCCATTCGATCGGCAGCGTCGGATCGGTATCACGATCACGCTGCGAGAACTCGAAGAAGAACTCTTCGGAGTCGAAAAGCTTTCGATACTCCGGCAGGGTCCGCTCTTGGTACGCCTTGATGAGGTTGTGCAGCACCGCTGCGGGAGAGGTCTGCTCCTGGTATGGATTGGGGTCGGGCGGCGGAGGCTGCTTCCCCTTCTTCGGGCTGAATGGGCACCCGGAGAGGAGGGCCACAGCGAGTGGAATCGCGATCAATCTCCCGAGCTTCACGAGCATCATGTTCAGCAACCTCCTCTGGTGAATGTCGAAGTTGATTCTAGCATTCGGACCGAAGCTCCGATCCCGCCAAACTTGGATTGGACGTTGCCAATCGGACGTTGTTATCCGGCGTGATGCGGGCGATTCCCCACTGCCCCATGCCCCCAACTCCGCGGCGGTTGCCGCTCAATTCACTCTCCCTAGCCAATAACGCTCCAACGGTCCGAGGCAATCGTCGAATGGCGCAAATTGGCGCGGAATTCCCAAAGGCACGACCTCTCTAGAAAGTACTGCCTGATCCGAAAACACTGCCTTCGTATCGCAGCCAGCCCAAGGTGTCGTTCCCTGAGTCGTCCTCGATGTCGACCCACTTGTAGACGCTGAAAACGCCGTTCGTCTCGACCAGGTAAAGATCGACCTTGCCGGAGTACGTTCGCGAGCTGTCCGCGCGATCGAAGACGCAGGCGTAGACCAGGTCGTCGTAGTACTTCTTGTTCGATTCCCCTTCGACCGTCTGCAACGAGCGCTCTCCTCCCCAGGTCCAAATGACCTGGATGTTCTGCGCGCGCGCGTCGGTGAGCACCTGGCTCCACACCCGGTCCTCATCCTGATAGGTCCAAGGCTGGCGTAAGAGGCCGGAGAGCTCGAGGTCGGTGATCGGCGGCTCGTAGCGGAAGTCGCTCGAGAGGCTGCGACGATAGTTGGTCGAACCGCGTCCTTCCATCGTGCGCTCGATGTTGTCGAGCACCTTCTGCTCCGTCGACGGCGTGTCGAAGGGGATGGTCGGCTCATCCGACGGAGGCTCCGGCTCACGCGTATCGAACGCACCGCAACCCACCACCACAAAGGCGAGCAACATCGCGAGGCGGAGAGGCGGTCTTCCCATGTGCATCCTCCTGGCCGCGTCCCGTGGGGCCCCTGCGCTCCGGTTCGTTTCCATCAGAAGCGTCGATCCATCCCGGCGCGCACGCTCCAGTAGTCCTTGCCCGGGTTTCGATTCGTTCGATCGATGGTCGCGTTGATCGAGAAGAGCGGCGAGTACTGATGATCGAACTTCACGCCGCCGGAGAAGTCGAGCTGCGTCCTGCGGGTGATGTTCCCGCTGGCCAGCGCCTTCTGGGAGCGCACCTCGAACCGTTGATTGGCGTGGAAGTCGAAATCCTGGCCCACCAGGTACTGCGTCACCACCGTCATGTACTGGGCGTTGTCCTCGTTCGACTTCGCGTAGACGCGCGGATCGGTCAGCTGGAGGTGCACGTACTTGCCGCTGTCCTTGAAGGTGTACTTGTGCTCGAGGTTCAACCGTACGTTCTCCCCGATGAACGAGGTCAGGATGGTGTTCACCGCCGTCGTCCGCGTGAGGGAGTTCGAGTTCTCGTCGAAGTCGAACACCGAGTAGACCGCGGAGAGCTGATATTTCTGCCCGAGCGTGACGTTGGGCGAGAGTTTGAAGTTATAGTCGGCCGCCACGCGATAGCTCGACTCGGTGTAGTTGTCGCGCGACCGCGCGGAGGGGAGGTTCACCACGTTGGTCTGCGTCCAATCGGAGGTGAGCCGCGCGTCGAACTTTCCGCCCGGCCGGTACGCGAGGGTACCGCTGCCCAGATACCGGAGCTCGTCCTTGTCCTGGCTCTTGTCGTTATAGAAGAAGCTGTTGATTCGCCCCTCCGCTTGGCCAGACAGGGTCACCGCATCGTTCAGCCTACGTCGGACCACCTCGTTGATCCGGAAGAGCTTCGATCGATAGTCGGAGGTACTGGCGTAGCGGTACGCGGTCTCCGCGCTCTCGAGCTCGGTCGTGAGCTCGACCGCGCGAAAGAGCCCCATCCACTCGCCCGTGACCAGGCCAAGCGTGACCTCGCCCCAGTTTTCCCGCTTGCCGCTATTCTGGTTCTGGTTGAGGGATCGACTGTCGCTCAGCGCGGAGCGCCCGGCGAGCTCGAGGTCGACCCCTTCGGTCACGCGCGACTTGAGCGTCCCCTCCACCCGATGATCGAGGAGGTTGCGCGTGTCCTGCGCTCGGGTCGAAAAGTCGTAGAGCTGCTGCCGCGAACGGTTGTACGCGCCGGTCATCGCGAACTCGAACACTCGGCCCGGTCGGAAACGGAGGTTGGCGTTGGCGGCGCGCATTCGGTTCTTGTTCGGCTCGTCGAGAATCACGTCGCTCGTGTCCGGAGGAGTGCCGGGGTTGTTGAAGTAGGTCCAACTCCTGCTTTCGGTCCTCGAGTCTTCTCGCCCGTCGACCGAGTTCGCCGTCAGATTGACGCCCCAGATATCTCCGGGACCGGCGTTTAGCCTGGTGTCGAAGCGGTACTCGCTCCCCTGCGTGTCGGTCGAGTCGGACTTCACCAGCGCCCGGTCGGGTCGAGCGCGCGAGCGATCTTGGCGAATGCTCTTGCCCTGGGTCAGACCATAGGCGGCGGTCGCGTCCCAGGAGAGGCCCTCGCTCGAGTCCGCCATCACGAAGAGGTCTCGGAGTAACGCCTCCGGCAAGGTGCTCGTCAGGAAGAAGTCGACCTCGCTGCCGTTCTCGACCGACCGGCTGAAGTCCGACCGATCGAGGCTGCGACGCCAGTCGACGAGGGTCCCAGAGGAGAGTCCGCCCAAGTTCTCGGCTTCATAGGCGAGCTCCACGTGCCCCTTGCCGCCGTTCTTCCGGTAGTTGTTCTGGGAGGAATTCTTGGTGATCACCAGATCGAGCCTCGACTTCGTGCGCACAGGGCCGAGCGCCTTGGCGAAGTCGAACGCCTGGCCCCAGGTATTCGATTGCTCCTGCAGTGTGAGGGTCGTGCCGTAATGGGGATGCATCCCGAGCCGACCGAAGAAGGTGGCATTGGTGTCCGCGAACGCGCCCTGAGCCGGGGACACGGTCTGCGCATGCGCGCTCCCGGTCAGCGTCAGCAGGAGGGCAAGCGTCGAAAGAAGACGCACGGCGGTTGCGTCGCGTGGCACGGCCAAGCGGATCGGGAGCAAGCCTGCTCTCCTCAGGAAGTGACCTTGGTGTCCAGCGGGTTGATCGAGATCGTGCGCTGATCGGCACGAACCCTTGTAGCAAGGTGCGAAGGACGTCCTCCCCGGAGCGCGACAACCTGTGTTGCTTGCCGAAAGGCCGATTGAGTGCGGGACCGATTGCTTGGAGACGGTTCAATAGTAGCGGGCCACGCCGCGGGCCGTCAAACCCGAAGGCAGGTTCGGCGCGTTGACGCTCCGTCGGCGCAGTCGCTAGATTGCGGAATGCCCCCTTCCTTTCCCCACCCGGGTTCGGGCGTCCACCCAAATTGAAGTCGACCGGAGCCAAGGTCTCGGGCGCTCTCGTCTGGACGATCATCCCCCGCGTGATCCAGATGGTTGTCTCGATCTTCACCTCGGCCTACATCGTCCGGAGCCTGGGGGAGTCGAACTACGGCACGCTGAGCATCCTCCGGACCTTCCTCGCGCTGGCGGGTCTGCTGGTCGGGTTCGGATTGGGCCAAGCGCTCAACCGCTTCATCCCCGAGCTGAGGGTCAAGGGAGAGAACGACGAGGGGCGCGCGCTCCTTTACCGCTGCCTGATGCTCCAGACGGCGGTCTGGTGCGTGGTCGCGGCCGGGCTCGCCGCCTTTCGAGTGCCGCTGGCGGAGCGCTTCCCCCTCTACGCCGACCTGCTCTTGCTGGGGGTACTGCTTTCGATCCTCGACGTGTACGCGCAGACGGTCTCGCAGTACACCATCGCTTCCTACCGCGCGAGAGAGCTCGCCGTCGCCGCCACCGCCGGCAGCGCCATCCTCGCCACGGCGACCGCGCTCTTTCTTCGCTGGGGGCTCCAGATTCCGGGAGTGCTCCTCGCGGGCGCGATCTCGAACCTCGTGAGCGTGATCGCGCTCTTCGCTCTCCTTCGGCGGACCGCGCCGCAGGGCGCTCCGAGCGCGACCGGCATCGGGCGCTTCTCCTGGAAGCGGCTCCTCGCCTATGCCGCGCCCTGGATGCCGAACAACCTGCTCAACTACGTCGTCTGGCGGCAGTCGGAGACGGTCTTCCTCGGCATCTATCGGAGTCGCGAGGAGGCGGGCTACTTCGACGTCGCCTACAAGCTGCCTCAGCTCGCGCTCGAGTTTCTTCCGAGCGCGATCTATCCGCTCATCCTGGCCGGCTTCTCCGAGACCGCCACCATCGCGAAGGAGCGGATGTCGGAGTTCCTCTCGATCTACTACCGACTGCTCTTCTTCCTCCTGGCGCCGCTTTCGATGATCGGCTTCGTGATGGGAGATCGCCTGCTGGTCGCGCTCTACTCCGAGGCGATGTCGCCCGGCGGACCCTACTGCCAGATCTTCTTCGTCATCTTCACCGTGAGCTTCATCGGCGCGCCACTTTCGATGGCGGTCTACGTGGTCGAGCGGGTGTGGATCAACCTCACGCTCAACGTCGCCTACGCGGCGCTCAACATCGGGCTCGATCTCTGGCTCATCCCCCGCTATGGGCTCCTGGGCGCGACGATCCCGAACCTGGTCGTCACCGCGATCGTGCCGGTGGTGCGGTACTGGATCGCGCGGCGCTTCGTGGCGCGGATCGTCATTCCCTGGGGCTTCATGATGAAGTGCTACGCCGCGAGCTCGCCGGTGCTGCTCCTCTTTTGGGCGAAGGGTTGGGCTACGAGCGGGCTCCATACCCTGATCCTCTGCATGATCGGCGGCGTGGCGGTGCTGGTGAGCTATCGCCTCTTCCGCGTGCTCGGGCCGGAAGAACGCGCGGTGCTCGAGCGCTCGCGCTTCCCCATGAAGGACCAGCTGCTCAGGATCTTCTAGCGCGGGCGCCAGCTCGCGTAGCGCGCGAGGCAGCCGAGGATCTTGATGCTCGCGAGCAGGGTGCCGCGAATGGTGCCGGTGATCTTGCTGCGTCCGCCGGCGCGGGTGCGGTAGCGAACCGGGACCTCCGCGCAACGAAGCCCCGCGCGCGCTGCCTTCATCTGCATCTCGACCGTCCAGCCGTAGGTCGTGTCCTCCATCGCCAATCGCTCGAGCGCGGGCCAGCGCACGGCGCGGAAAGGGCCCAAGTCGGTGAAGCGGACACCGGTCCTCCATCGGATGAGCGTCGTCGCGAGCCAGTTGCCGAAGCGCGCCTGCGGGAGGAGCGCGCCCGCGTCATGCTCGCCGCGCGTGCGAGAGCCGATCACGAGGTCCGCCTCCCCCGCGAGAATCGGGGCGAGCAGCAGCCCGAGCTCGCTCGGATCATCACTGCCGTCGGCATCGAGGAAGACGACGATGTCGGGAGGGTTGGGCGCGAGAAACGCGAGCCCTCGGAGACACGCGTGCCCATAGCCGCGTCGCGCTTCGTGGAGCACGGTCGCTCCGGTCGACGCCGCGAGCTCGGGCGTGCGATCGCTCGATCCGTTATCGACCACCAGGCGCGTGAGGGGGAAATCGGGGAGAGCCCGCAGAACGCCGACGATCGTCTCCTCCTCGTTGAGCGCGGGAAGGATCACCGCGATCGAAGGGGGCATCACGAGGGGTCCGTCGTCGGGTCATCCATCGCCGGGCGGAGCGCGCCGCGGGCCGAGAGCACGTCGGTCAAGCGGCCGAAGTCGAGCGAGCTGAGCGATTCCGCCCGCGCGTCGGGACGACAGGCGGCGGCCTCGAGCGCGGCGCGCGCGTCCTCCTTCGCGAGATGGAGCCCATGCGAGATCGAGTTCTCGAGCGTCTTCCGGCGCTGGCCGAAGGCGGCGCGAAGCACCTCTTCCAGACGCGCCAGATCGCCCGGCCAGGGCTCCGTCTCCAAGAAGCGAAGCGCGATCACGGTCGACTCGACGCCGGGCCGAGGCCAGAAGCTTGAGCGACCGACGCGGAGCAGCGAACGCACCTCCGCCTTCGTGCGGAGAAACACGGTCAACGATCCATACTCGCGACCGCCCGGAGAGGCGAGGAGGCGCTCGGCCACCTCGCGCTGCACCATCACCACCGCTGAGCGGAAGAGCGCTCGATGGCGCGCCGCCCAAACCAAGATCGGGCTCGCGATGGCGTACGGCAGATTGCCGATCAGGCTCGCGCGCGGGGGAAGCGCCGAGGCCGAGACCTCGAGCACGTCGCCTTGCGCCAGCGTGAGTCGTCCCGCCTCGATCTCGCCCGCAAAGCGCGCTTCGAGGAGCGGAAGAAGCGAGTGATCGAGCTCGATCGCGTGCACGCGATGCCCGGCCCGAAGGAGCGCATCGGTCAACGCGCCCGCACCCGGACCGACCTCGACGACCGGTTCCTCCAGCGAGAGGGCGGCGCGCTCGACGATCAGCTCAGGGATACGCGGATCGAGGAGGAAGTTCTGGCCCAGCCGCTTTCGCGCGCGAATGTCGTGCGCGAGAAGCCATCCGCGCTCGGACGTCGGCCCCGCCTCCTCCACCTTAGGCGTCGAGGGCGAAGAGCGCTCGTGCGCTCGCGTCGGTTCGGCGCGCGATCTCCTGGGTCGAGATCCCGAGATAGTCGGCGAGTGCGGCCGCGATCGCCGGAATGTTCGCCGGCTCGTTTCGATCGCTTCGCTTCGGGTGCGGCGTCAGGTAGGGGCAGTCGGTCTCGAGCACGAAGATGTCGGGGTCGATCGTCTCCGCGATCGCGCGGATGAGCGGACCGCTCTCCTTCGGCTTGTAGGTGATGGCACCCCCCATGCCGAGCTTGAAGCGGAGCTCGTGCGCGCGCCGCGCCACCTCGAGGTCGCCGGAGAAGCAGTGCAGCACGCCGCGCACCTCGCCGCGTCCCTCCTCGGCCAGAATGCGAAGGACATCGGCATGGGCCGAGCCGCCCTGCTTTTGCCGCGAGTGCACGACCATCGGAAGCCGCGCCTCACGCGCCATGCGCACTTGCCGAGTGAAGAACTCGCGCTGAATCTCGTGCGGCGCGTAGTCACGGAAGTAGTCGAGGCCGGTCTCGCCGATCGCGCGGATGCGCGGATGGGTCACCCACTCCGCCATCGACTCGAGCTCTTCCAGCGTGGCGCGCCCGACATCGTGCGGGTGGATACCGACCGTGCCGAAGATGCGCGGGTCGGAGAGCATCAGCTCGCGCGCCGCCGGCCACCGCGCGACGTCGATGTTGACCTCGAGCAGGCAGTCGACGCCGGCGGCGAAGGCACGCTCGAGCACCGCGTCCCGGTCGTGATCGAAGGCCGAGCTGTGCACATGGGCGTGGGTGTCGATCATGGCCAGAGCTCTCCCGCGCGCGCGCCGCTTCCCCATCGGGAAAGCGCCGCGTGGAGCGCGAGCTCAGGATTGACGCGGGCCTTGAGCGCCTCGCTCAGCTCCTCGAGAAGCTCGATCCGCCGACGGACCTCCGCCAGTCGAAGCTCGGCCGCCATGCGCTCGATCTCGCTCGCGCGATCGACGTGCACGAATTCCGAAGCGGGCAGACCTCTCGCCGCCGCGAGCAGGTCGCGATGCCAAAGCAGCAGCAGCTCGATCGCGCGCTGGCCGGTCCCCGCGTCGAACTGCGAGCCGAGCCGAGAGATCGCCGACTCGATTGCGCGCGGATCGGCGCTCGCGTTGGCGAACATCGGCAGCACCTGATCGCGGAACTCGAGCAGCCCTTCCTGGCGAAGCTCGAGCGCGCGGCCGAGCACGCCGCCCGAAAGGCTCGCGAGGAGATTCGCCTCCGCGGCATCGACCTCGAGATCGCGCGTGAGGAGCATCGCCACCTCGGCGCGGGGCAACGGCCGCAAGCGAAGCCGCTGGCAGCGCGACACGAGCGTGGGTAGAAGCCCCGCCGTCTCCTCCGCCGTGAGGAAGAGAAGCGTGTCGGGCGGCGGCTCCTCGACCAGCTTGAGCGCCGACTGTCCCGCCTGCTCGGTCAGCTTGCCCGCGTCGAACACGATGGCGACGCGCCGCGGACCCACCACGCGCGCGAGCGAGAGGCTCTCCTTGAGCTGCCGGACCTGCTCGATGCCGATGGTCGCGGTGGGAGACACGCCGAGCGGGCGGTAGCGATCGCCGGCGTACTCCTCCAGGATTCGCGCGCGACGTTCGCCATCGCGCTCCTCCTCCTTGGTCGCGGGGAAGAGGAGATGGAGATCGGGATGAGTGAGCTTTCGGGTTTGCTTGCAGGGTGGGCATTGCCCGCAGGCGGGCGGTCCGAACGCGCAGAGAAGCGACTGCGCGAGCGCCGTAGCCAAGCGTCCGCGCCCGACGCCGCGTGGCCCAAGCAGCAGGAAGGCGTGCGCGAGCTTCTTCTGCTCGAGCGCGCGCGCGAAGCCGTCGAAGAGGCGCG
>CAZZAH010000084.1:0-11843 GCA_964652115.1 uncultured bacterium
ACCGAAAGCCGATCCGCGGGATCACGGACGCGGCGATGTCATTCCTCATGAACCACGCCTACCCGGGCAACATTCGTGAGCTCGAGAACGCGATCGAACGAGCGGTGACCATGGCCGACGGGGCGTGGATCCTCCCCGGCGACCTGCCGCCCGAGGTCTGCGATCGGGGTGTCCCTCTCCTCCCCGAGGGACCAGTCGAGAGCCTCCCTGATGACCTGACCCTTGACGAGGTCGAGGCGCACTACATCCGACGCACCATCCAGAAGGAGGGGGGCAACCTCACGCGCGCCGCGCGGAAGCTGGGGATCTCCCGGTCCACGCTCTGGCGGAAGATGGGTCGTTACGGGATTAGCTCCAGCTCGCGCTAGAGGCGATTCATTCTGGCCGTCTCGTTTTGAATCGTTGGATTCAATCTGCCGCCCCGTCCCTGCCAAAGCGATCGTGGCGAGTGGCTAAGCGTCTTTTCGGCAGTCGTTTGCCCGCCTACGCCACCCTTCCGGAAAAGGTACGGGAGTTGCGGGACTGCCAGTGTTTCATAGAGGCAAGGAACCCAATCCCGGGGGCGAGCCCCGCAAGGCGAGGTAGCACAAATGGGAAAGATCATCGGGATCGACCTGGGTACGACCAACTCGGTCGTCGCCGTGATGGAAGGCGGGAAGCCTGAGGTCATCGAGAACGCGGAGGGTGGGCGGACCACCCCGTCGGTCGTCGGCTTCAAGAAGGACGGCGAGCGGCTGGTAGGGGCGACCGCGAAGCGGCAGTCCGTGACCAATCCGAAGAACACGGTCTATTCCATCAAGCGATTCATGGGCCGGAAGTTCGGCGAGGTGGCCTCCGAGGTCAAGCAGGTCCCTTACGAGGTGGTGGCGGGCGAGAACAACGACGCCCGCGTCCGCCTGCATGACAAGGTCTACTCGCCGCCCGAGATCAGCGCCATGATCCTTCAGAAGATGAAGGAGACGGCGGAGCGGTACTTAGGCACCAAGGTGACCGAGGCCGTGATCACGGTCCCGGCGTACTTCAACGATAGCCAGCGCCAGGCGACCAAGGACGCGGGTCGCATCGCCGGCCTCGAGGTCAAGCGCATCATCAACGAGCCGACCGCGGCGGCGCTGGCCTACGGCCTGGAAAAGGGCAAGAAGGACATGAAGGTCGCCGTCTATGACTTGGGCGGCGGCACCTTCGACATCTCGATCTTGGAGCTGGGCGATGGCGTCTTCGAGGTCAAGTCGACCAATGGTGACGGGCACCTGGGCGGCGACGACTTCGACAAGCAGATCATCGACTGGGCGGCGGAGGAGTTCCGCAAGCAGGAGGGGATCGATCTTCGGAAGGATCCCCAAGCGATGCAGCGTCTTCGCGAAGCGAGCGAACGCGCGAAGTGCGAGCTCTCCTCGACCACGCAGGCGGAGATCAACCTGCCCTACATCTCGGCCGATGAATCGGGCCCGAAACACCTCACGCTCAATCTGACGCGCGCGAAGTTCGAGCAGCTTGTGGATGGATTGATCCAGCGGACCGTCGGTCCGTGCAAAGCGGCTCTGACCGATGCGGGCCTCAAGCCGAGCGATATCACCAAGGTGGTTCTGGTCGGCGGTTCGACGCGTGTGCCGAAGGTGCAGCAGGTGGTGAAGGAGCTGTTCGGTCAGGATCCGGAGCAGGGTGTCAACCCGGATGAGGTGGTCGCATTGGGCGCCGCCATCCAGGGAAGCGTGCTTGCGGGCGAGACGACCGACGTGCTCCTCCTCGATGTGACGCCGCTCTCGCTCGGCATCGAGACGTTGGGCGGGGTCTGCACCAAGCTCATCGAGCGGAACACGACCATTCCGACCCGGAAGTCACAGGTCTTCTCGACCGCGTCCGACAGCCAGACTCAGGTGGAGATCCACGTCCTGCAAGGCGAGCGTCAGATGGCGGACGGCAACAAGTCGCTCGGCAAATTCCAGCTGGTCGGCATCCCGCCGGCCCCGCGAGGAATGCCGCAGATCGAGGTCACCTTCGACATCGACGCGAACGGCATCCTGAAGGTCTCCGCCAAGGACAAGGCGACAGGCAAGGAGCAGAGCATCGTGATTCAGGCCGGATCCGGCATCGACGAGTCCGAGATCCAACGCATGGTGACCGATGCCGAATCGCACGCCGCGGAAGACAAGCGTCGGCGCGAGGAGATCGACTCCCGGAACGACGCGGATAGCCTCGCCTACCAGGTGGAGAAGTACCTCTCGGAGCACGGCGACAAGGTGGACGCGGCCGACAAGGCCAAGGCAGAGGAAGCGGTCAAGGCGGTGAGGAGCGCGCTCGAGGGCGGTAATTCGACCACGATCCAGGAGTCGCGCGATCACCTGAACAAGGTCTGGACTGAGGTCATGTCGACGGTCTACCAACGCACGGCTCAGGCGGAAGGCCAGGCTCCGCCGCCGCCTCCCGACCAAGGCGGCGCCGCATCGGGTACCAACCCGGTCGATGCCGACTTCGAGGTCGTCGAGGACGAGAAGGGCCGAAGCTGATCGACGGGCCCGCACCCTCCTGGTGCGGGCCCTCTCGCTTCCGTTGGCTGGCCGGCGCTCGTTCGCCGGAAGCCGATCAGACATCCGAATTCGAACCAGGACAGCTCGGCGGGACCGACGCGCAGTCGTCCGCGCCGCGCAGAGGAGGGCGCAATGGCACGCCATGCCACTGCTTCAGAGCTTTTCGAGATGTTCGTCCTGCAACAGCAGCAGTGGACGATGATGCAGCTCGGGAAGCTCGTCAATCCGATCACCGGCGAGGTTAGCCGCGACCTCGAGGCCGCGCGCATGAGCATCGATCTCCTCGGAATGCTGCAGGAGAAGACGAAGGGGAATCTCGACGCTGGTGAGGAGCGCCTCCTGACCTCGGTCTTGACCACCCTGCGCATGAACTTCGTCGACGAGTCGAATCGGCCGGCGGCTGGCGGCGACGCCGAGCCGACCGTCACCCAAGCCCCATCGGATGTCACGGCCGATCCTGCGACGGAGAAGGAGGGCTCGTAAATGGGCGGCGAATCGTGGACCGGCGGATCCGAGCGGACCAACGAGCGTGGGCGGGCGGCCGAGCCGTTCAACCTCGACGAGACCGACCTCGATCTTCCGCTCGATAGCGGGGATCGGGAAGACGCGATCGCGGGGGCATCCGACGCACCCGAACAACAGCTCACTCGAAGTCTCGATCAACTTCAGAGACTGCAGGCGGAGTTCGATAACTACCGGAAGAGAACAGTGCGGGAGCGCGAGGAATGGCAACAGCGCGCCCAGGGCGATCTGGTCAAGCGCTTGCTGCCGGTTCTCGACGATTTGGACCGAGCGAGGAGCCACGTGACGCCGAGCGAGGCGGTCGGGGCCTTGGGGGGGCTGCTCCTGATCTTGAAACGACTGGAAGAAGCGCTCGCGGCGGCTGGGCTGCGACGCGGCGAGGATCTCCCCGGCGTGGCCTTCGACCCCACGCGGCACGAGGCGATCCAGGCGGTACCCTCCTCCGAGATCGAGGAGGGCCACCTGGTGGGGGTTTTCGACGCCGGCTACAGCTTCAATGGACAAGTACTCCGACCGAGCAAGGTCAGCGTCTCGGCGGGCAAAGGAGACTAGTGAGCGTGGCATCGACGGGGCGCGAAGCGAGTAGACCAGTCGAAGTCTCGTTGCTCATCTCCGGAACGGATGAGCGACTTGAGCCATGGGCTCGCGAGGGGCTGTCCGGCTTGAGCTACCGCCTCGACCTCGTCGACTGCTTGCCGGCGCCTGATGCCCAGCCCATCGAGGGGATGGACCCGGACCTTGCCCTGATCGAGGAGGAAGCGACGCCCGATTTCGCGGGGCGGCTCAAGGCGCTGAAAGCTGCCCACCCGCGCTGCCAGATCCTCTTCTTCGGTCGCGCGGACAGCGAGCTATCTCCTCGCAGGCTGCATCCGATCTCGGTCCGCCATTGGTTTTTCCAGCCGGTCGACGCCGACGATGTGAGTCGTGTCTTGCGCGCTGCGGGGCACTCGTTGCGCCGGCAATGGCACGAAGAGCACCGTCGGAGTCGCGAGCTTCCGGGCTTCGAAACGCTGCTCGGTACCGACTCAAAGATGCTCGACCTGCTCGATGTCGCGCGCAAGGTGGCGCAGAGCTCCGGCACGAGCGTCCTTCTTCTGGGGGACACGGGAACAGGGAAGAGCCTTCTCGCTCAAGCCATCCACGCGGCAAGCCCGCGGCGCGCCGGTCCATTCATCGACATCAACTGTGGTTCGATCCCGGCGAATCTCCTCGAGAGCGAGCTCTTCGGGCATCAGCAGGGTGCCTTCACCGATGCGAAGCAGGACAAGCCGGGTCTGTTGGAGCTCGCGGACGGTGGAACCGCCTTCCTCGACGAGGTGGGCGAGCTCACCTTGCCGCTCCAGGTGAAGCTCCTCAAGTTTCTTGACGGCGGCGGACTGCGTCGAGTCGCTGGATCGGAGATGATCAAGGTCGACGTGCGTGTGCTGGCGGCGACCAATCGCGATCTCGAGGCTGAAGTGAACGCCGGCCGGTTCCGCCTCGATCTGTATCACCGGCTCAACGTCGTGACGCTCACGCTACCCGCTCTCCGCGAGCGCCCCGAGGACATCGTTCAGCTTGCGCGACACCACCTAGAGATCTTCTCTCGCCGGTTACGGGGGAGCGCAGTCGATCTCACGCCGGAGGCGCTCGAGGCTCTCACTCGGTACGCGTGGCCGGGAAACGTGCGCGAGCTCATCCATTGCATGGAGCGGACGGCACTCCTCCTCGAAGGGCCCGGACCGGTTCGTCCCCAGGATCTCCCACCGGAGATCACGCCGCGTGCCGCGGTATGCGAGACGGAAGAGCACACGCAGGCTCCGCTCGTCCGGTTGCCCGACGGGGGTATATCGCTTGAAGACGTGGAACGCGCTTTCCTTGCCGCGGCGCTCGAACGATCGCGCGGGAATGTCACCGAAGCCGCGCGCCTGCTGCGCATGAGTCGGGGCAGCTTTCGCTACCAGATGGAAAAGCTAGGCCTGAGAAGCCGCGCGGGCGGCCGCCGCGGGCGACCAAGAAAGCGGAGAATCGCAGCCTAGTCCTCGACTGCCGCCTCCAACCCGCCTTCCGGACGATTCGCCCGTGTAACCACACGTCTGCCTATCCTTGGATCTACAGCAACGAACGATCGCGAAGTGATGCGGCGGGCACCAGCTCGGGAGGGGCTCCCGCTGGGGTGGCTTGGCTCTGTCGTGTGGGTCTATCGGCCGCGTAAGCGAGTCGACTATCTCTAGTGTTGATTCCCCTCCGGAGCCTCCGCCTGGCAGGACTGACACGCACCGAAGATCTCGTGCACGTGATCGACGATTCGGAATCCGAACCGAAGGCAGATCTCCTCCTGCATTTCTTCGATCCGCGGCTCCTCGAACTCTTGAATCTTGCCGCAGCGAATGCAGACCAAGTGATCGTGATGGTGACGCCCGACGACCGACTCGTAGAAGTGGCGATTGTGGCCGAAGAGGGACTTCCGAAGAACGCCGCACTCTTCCAGCAAGCTCAACGTCCGATAGACCGTGGCCCGACTCACATGACCCTGACGTTCGCGGAGGGTCTTGATCAGATCCTCGGCTTCGAAGTGACGCGGAGCGTGAAAAACGGCTGTGAGCAATTCCTCCCGCTGTCTGGTCATGCGAAGACTCTGCGTTGCCAGGTAGGCTCGAAAGCGTTCGGCGACCTCCTCATACGTGTTTGGATTCGCCGACGAATTGTTAGCTGACATCACCGCCTCTGATTTCATCCTGCTCGCACCTCCGCAGAATTATTTCAAAGCCTGTTCCCTTCCGATCGCCGTGGCGTAATGAGACTCGTTCTTACCGAAAAAACTAGACCCACGGCCTGCCCGGGTCAAGTCGCAAAAGCACAAAGTTCCCGGGCGCGTCGATATCTACCACGTATTGTCAAAGTTTCCGCGCGTGTTTTGCATGGAAGTCCTCGGTTGCTCGCGCAGCTTCACGATTGTCTTGTCACTTACCCAATGCTAGCGTGCCGCCCGCACGCCCACCAGGTCATTGGATGGACCCAGCAAGATGGCGTGAAGCCGATGCGATCGGAGCGATTCTCTCATCTCTTGCCGATCGCCGCGGCGATCTTTCTCACGCTTCCTGCCGGCGAGGCGTAATCCGCTGACGGTGCGGTGCTCTTGCGGGTGGTCGGCTTGACCTTTCCGGCGTTGAGGGGGATCGGTCTGTACGAAACTCAGGCCTCGTTCCGGAGCTCTGACGGCTCCATCTGCAAGCACAACCTGTTCCGCGCCCGTTGGAATGCTCCTGCCGGTGTCCACCTCGAGCGGACAGCCGGCCTCGTCGTCAACCTCGAGACCGCGGTTAACGCGGTGGATGTGCCAGGACGTTGGACCCCCTTCTTCGACGTAGGCATCGGCGTCGGTGCCAAGCTGGTCAGGCCCTAGGCTGCTTCCTCGGCCTCGCGGCGCTACTCGCGTCCAGCGTGCGTGCAGAGGAAGACGCAGGCGACGGCTTCGCCTTGCCGTCGCAAGGCTCAGACCCCGACAGCGCGAGCTTCGTGAGCCGCCTTGTTCTTCCCCGCAGCACGGGAACACGCGTGCCGATTCTCCGCGTCGCCGTCGCCACGCGCGCTGGTGAGCTGGAGATCGGCGCCTCCTTCGGAGCATGGATCGGGCACCATCGAACCGGCGAGCGACCGTCCCGCATCGATGAAGCGGACAAGTGGCGGCTAAGCTCGGAACGGGGGCGCGTCATGCTCTCTGACGGGGCCGGTCGCCCTCGCGGCGCCGTTTCCGACACCGTCTTCGTCTTTCCGATCGATCGTGAGCAGGGCGCGGTCACGGTCAACGGCAAGGCCTACCGCGGCGAGCTCCTCATATGGAGCACGCCGAGTGGGCTCACCGCGGTCAACGTGATCGACGCCGAGTCGTACCTTCGCGGTGTCGTTCCGCTCGAGATCGGACCTCAACCGCCGGAATCACAGCAGGCGGTCGCGGCGCAGGCGGTTGCCGCCCGAAGCTACACGCTCGCGACCATGGGCCGCTGGCGCGCTGACGGGTTCGACCTGCTCTCGACGGTGGAGGACCAGGCCTACGGCGGCATCGGGAAGGAGAAGGCGGTCTGCACCGATGCGATCGAGCAAACCCGTGGGGTAGTCCTGAGCTGGGACCATTCCCCGATCCGTGCCTACTACAGCTCGACCTGCGGCGGGACGACCGCCGGCATCGATGAGGTCTGGGGCCGGCCGCCGATCGAGTATCTCCGCACCGTGCGAGACCAATCGCGTGGCGCGGAGGACTCCTTTTGTGAGAGCTCACCCCGTTTCCGATGGGTCGAGGAATGGTCCGGCGCCGAGTTCGAGAAGATGCTCGAGCCGACCCTTCGCCGGAGGGACTCATCTTGGTCGCGTGCGCGCTACGGCCATCTGACCGGCATAGCGATCAAGGAGCGCGGAGCTTCGCGACGGGTCTCCGACCTACGCCTTTCCTTCGAGCATGGCAATGTCGACCTCGGTGGCGATGAAATTCGCTGGACGATTCGCCGGCCCAACGGCGAGGGCCTGCGGAGTTGCCTTCTCACCAAGGTCGAGACCTCGAAGAAGGGGAGTCGGATCAGCCGGGTCCGAGTTTCCGGTCGTGGGTACGGGCACGGCGTGGGCATGTGCCAGTTCGGCGCGATGGGGATGGCTCGATCGGGCTACGACCACACCCAAATCCTCCGCTTCTACTATCGCGGCGCCCGCCTTGTGCGGGCGTACTGAGGCGAGATCGAGTTCGAGGTTGACAGTGAGGGAGGCTTTGAGTTCAATCTGCCGGTCCTCAGGAGCGGGGTCGTAGTTCAGTCGGTTAGAACGCTGGCCTGTCAAGCCAGAGGTCGCGGGTTCGAGTCCCGTCGACCCCGCCATTTGTTCGCCCGCCGGCATCCTCTCTGCCGAGTCACTCTGGTTCTCTGCCGAGTCACAGTGGGCCGGGGTCTCCACCCCCGGATCAGGCCCAACTGCCGAACTCCACGCGATCGGCCTCCATCCGCGAGCCTGCCGGGCGTGTCCGGTGCCTTCAGCATGTCCCCTCTGGCTACTTCTTGGGCTGCGTCGGGAAAAAGCGAGGAATGCAGAGTTGATTTTGTCGGTGGCCTTTCGTTAAAGTTTTTAACGCTGGCATCAGGGGTCCCCCCGGAAGGTTCCAGGAGTGGTCGACTGTCGATCCCGCGCCTCATTCATGGGGAGCGTCCGACCGAGAGCCACCCTAGGCAGCTTCCTTCGCGAGGGAGCCGATCCAGGCACCAGAACAAGGCGGATCGCTTCGAAGTCTGAACGCGGTCGGCCGTGGGGCCCGAATCCGAGGGGAGTCCCAGGACGTCGGCACTTCCACTAGTGGATGCAACATCTGGAGGTTCATCAATGAAGAAGTTGGCAATGTGTACCTTGGCGGTGGTGGCGGTGGCTGCCAGCACCTCCATGGCGCTCGCAAGCAATCCGAAGTATGACAAGGACAATTCGCCCGCGCCGGTTGGGACCCGTGGCCTGCTCGATTGCTCGAACGCGATCGACGCCGGCTGTGGATTCACCTACTCCGGTACGAACGGCATCGGCGTGAACAACGTCGCGGCCTACGCCTGTCAGCCGTACGACGAGAGCGGTCCTGAGCTCGTCTTCGCGCTGAATGTCGGCGCGACCAGCAACGTCGACATCATCATGGACACTGACGGTACGGACCTCGATCTGTTCCTGTTGGCCAGCTGTGACGAGAACGACTGCATCGGCAGCTCCGCCTCGATCGAGCACGAAGAGATCCACATGGTCTGCCTCGACGCCGGTACGTATTACGTCGTCGTGGACGGTTACGCTGGCAACGTCGGCAACTTCAGCCTGTCCATCGGCTGCACCACGTGCGGCGGCGGCGGCAATACCAACGAGACCTGTGACACGGCCCTGCCCCTCGACTGCGGCAACGTCGCCCTGACGACCGACACGAGCGGTTCGACCGACAACTACAATCCGGGCGCGGGCAACAGCTGCACTGGCTTCAGCGCCAGCGGTGGCGACCTCGTCTGGTCGCTCTGCATCCCGGATGGCGGCTCGGCTAACTTCGTGTTTGCCGAGGTCGACTACGATGCTTCCGTCTACATGGTCACCGACTGCACGAACTTGGTCGGCACCTGCCTCGACGGGGATGACTGCTTCCCCTTCCCGTGCAACGACCTGTTGAGCTACACGAACAACAGCGGTAACAACATCAACGCCTACCTCATCATCGACGGCTTCGGCGGCGAGACCGGTCACGGCTCGCTCACCGGCAGCCTCGACTGCTGCGGCGCGGTGGCGGTGGAGCCTGCTACGTTCGGTCAGGTGAAGGCGCGGTTCGGCCGCTAATCTGACTTCGGTACATTAGGTAGTTGGAGATGGCCGATCCGAAAGGGTTGGCCATCTCTCTTTTTTGCTCGTTCGTGCGTACCTCCTCGCTCGCGGAAGGAAACGCATGCGGCGATGCGGCGTGCGCCTATACTCGCTTGGGCTCTCGTTCGGCGCGGCTGACGAACCGCGACAATCCTGCACGGGAGGAAGCGAGCCGGAAGAGCTGTGGAGGTGGTGAAGATGCGTGGTGGAACGCGATCGGGATTCTTGGGCCGGTTTGAGCCAGGCCACATTCTTTGTCGATCGGGCTGGCGGCGAGCGCTCGTGCTCGCGGCGGCGGCGTTGTTTTTGGGAGCAGGTCCCGCGGCTGCGCGTCATCAGCAGCTCAGGGTCCCATACGACTCGCCCGGTGATCGCGCGACGATTTTCTTCCATCCCGACCTCGAGCTGATGGGCGAGGACGACGGCGCATACATCGTTCTCTCACGCCCGGAGCTCACCGACGAGATGCGGGCACGAGGCATCTCGTTCGAGCTCCAGTACGACGATCTCGAAGCGCACTACCTCGACCTGCAGGGGCCGACTAATCGCGGTGACTTTGGTGTGTGGCACACCTACGCAGAGACGGTCACCGAGATGAACGCGATCCACGCGCAGTTTCCGACCCTGTCGACGGCTCCGTTCTCCATCGGCACCAGCGGCGAGGGCCGCACTATCTGGGCGATGAAGGTCTCGGACAACGCCGCCGTCGACGAGGACGAATCGGAGATCCTGTTCGACGGCCTGCACCACGCCCGCGAGATCATGACGGTCGAGATGAACCTCGATTTCATGCGTTACCTGTGCGCGAACTACGGCACCGATCCGGTCGTGTCACAGATCGTGAACTCGCGTGAGGTCTTCTTCGTCCCGATCGTGAACCCGGATGGATTCGTCTACAACGAGACGACCAACCCGTCGGGCGGAGGGCTCTGGCGAAAGAACCGTCGGAACAACGGTGGCGGCTGCTTCGGCGTCGACAACAACCGGAACTACCCCTTCCAATGGGTCGGGACCGGCTCTTCGACCGACCCCTGTGACGAAACCTACCGGGGTCCGAGCGCGGGCTCCGAGCCGGAGAACGTGGCGTTGATGAGCTTCATCAACTCTCGCCACTTCACGATCTGGCAGAGCTATCACAGCGTGGCAGGCATGGTGCTCTTCCCGTGGGGCTACACGCTCTCGCACACGAGTGATGACGCCACCTATCGGGCGATCGCCGCGGAGATGGCTGGGCCCAGCGGATACGTGACGGGACAACCTCCGGAGATCCTTTACAGCGTGAATGGTGGGGCCTTCGATTGGGGCTACGGCGAGCTTTCGCAGCACTCGAAGCTGTTCGCCTTCACGACGGAGATCGGCGGCAGCGACTTCTGGCCCGCGCCGTCGGAGCGCGACGGGCTCATCGCCGAGAACCTCCACTCGAACATCTATCTTTGCCAGATCGCGGGCGCGAACCTCTCGCTCGTTTCGCTCACCGTGCAGGGTGGGAACGGGCGCCTTGACCCGGGTGAGGTCTCGTCGCTGGTCGTCACGGTGAAGAACACCGGGGTGATCGCGCCGGCGAACAACGTCGTGGCGAAGCTGAGCTGCAGCGATCCCTACGTCGTGCTGAGCGACGCCGTGACCTCGCTTGGCACCATCACCGCCGGGCAGCAGGGGAGCTCCACCCTCGATCCGTTCGACCTCTCGGTGGATCCGGCTTGCCCAGAGGGTCGGAGCGTCGTCTTCACCGTCGAGATGACCGCGGATGGTGGAACGGTCGGGACCGGCACCATCATGCTGACGGTCGGGCAGCCTGCGATCATCCTGGCGAACGACTTTGAAGAGGCGGGGGAGGCGTGGACCACCGATCCCTCGAACACCGCGACCGCCGGCACGTGGGTGCGTATCGATCCGAACGCGACCAGCTACCAGCCCGGCGACGACACGACTCCGGCTCCCGGGGTCAATGCGTGGATCACCGGACAGAACACCGATGACGGAACGAACGACGTCGACAACGGTGTCGCCGCGAGCCGCTCCCCTGTGATCGATCTGAGCGCTCATCCGCATGCTCGCCTCAACCTGAATTACTTCTTCGGCCAGCGCGACCCAGGTGACGATCCGAGCGGCGACTTCTTCAAGCTCTCCCTGTCGAACAACGGCGGCACCACCTTTCCGATCGACCTGATCACGATCGGCGACGTCACGTCCGCGGCCAGCTGGAGGAACTTCCAGGTCGACCTCGACAATCTGCTCCCGATGACCGCGCAGGTGATGCTGCGTGTTCAGGCCGCGGATGGCATCTCGACCGGTGACCTGGTCGAGGGCGGCTTGGACGACATCGTGATCTACGACACGGGCGACGGGAACGACCCGCCTTCCGCACCCACGCTCCTTTCACCGGCCGACGGCGCGGGCAGTCTCCCGGGCGACGTCGCGCTCACGGTGCAGAACGCCACCGATCCTGAAGGCCAG
>CAZZAH010000085.1:0-7946 GCA_964652115.1 uncultured bacterium
TCTGGGTCGCCCTCCTGGGACTGCTACACGCCGTGACACGAATTCCGCTCGAGTTGCTGGCCACCGTGGGGAGCATCGGGTGCGGGATCGGCTGTCTCGTGGCGGCGGACAGGCTAGCGACCCGTCTGGCCCGCGATGGCGCGCGTTCGCCGCTGCCGGGCCTGCTCCTCGCCGCGTATCTCCCGCTCGCCTTCTGGGGGTTCTCCGGTATGGAGACGGCGCTCTTCGTGTGGCTTCTGCTCGCCTTCCTGGAGCGCGTGGCGGCGGCCTTTGCCGGTGAGTCGCTGCGCTACCGGGACGGGCTGCTGCTGGCCGGGGGGTTACTCCTTTGTCGACCGGAGGCCTACGCCTTCGTGCCGATTCTCCTCGTCGCCCTCGCGTCGCGCGACCGGCGCGGGGCGCTGCGCGGGGGAGCCGGCGCGCTGACCCTGGCCGTACCCCATCTGCTCTTCCGGCGGCTCTTCTATGGCGACTTCCTGCCGAACACCTTCTACGTCAAGGTCGACTTCTCCTCGTGGACGCTCGCGGGTCACGGGCTGAGCTACCTGGCGGAAGGAGCGCTTCCACACCTGCCACTCCTCGCCGGAGCGATGCTCGCCCTCGTTCTGCTCGCGCGGCGTGGTCGAGTGTCGCCCTTTGTCGTGGTCGCGTCGGCCTTCGCGTTGACCTCGATCGCGACCACGATCTACACGGGCGGGGATCACTTTCGCGAGCTGCGCTTCTTTCTTCCGCTCGTCCCTTTTCTGATCGCGATCGGACAGCTGGGGTGGAGCGCCGTGTCGGCGAAGCGTCGCGGTTGGGTCCGGGTCGCGGTGCCGGGCTTCTTCGCTCTGGTCACCGCGATCGGGTCGAGCGAGCATCGAGCTCTCGGCGCGACCTCGTCGCTCGTCTTTGGCCACGCGCTCACCTCAAGGTGGAAGGAGGCGGGGCTCTGGCTACGCGACGCCGCTCGCCCCGACGAGGTTCTCGCCACGCCGGTCGCCGGCGTGATCCCCTTCGTCTCCAAGCTCCCGACGATCGACATGCTCGGGTTGAACGACCGCACCATTGCGCGGCGCCGAGTGAAGCTGGGTGTGGCGAATCGCGATCACGAGAAGTTCGACGCCGGCTACGTGCTCGGCCGAGATCCTGATTGGATCTTCCTCGGCCACTTCGCGGCGGAGAGCCTACCCGACGCCGCCCGTCGGTGCGCGCCGCTGCCGGTTTATCGAGATCTCTTCCAGCACCTGCCGCCGGATCGCTACGAGCTCGTCACCGGGCGTTCCGATCGCGCGGCTTGGAGCTTCCTCCACCTGCGGCATTGAGCGTCGTTTACGCGCGACCAGGGCGCGCGTAGGATCGGTCGGTGGCGGACGCGCGAGGCGCGTGAGGATGGGGGCACGAGGGGGACGAGGGATCTATGAGTCTCTTCGATCGGGCGGTCGTTCTCGCTTTGCCGGCGGTGCCAAAGCCGCTCGTGCGTCGATTCAGTCAACCGTACATCGCGGGTAGCCGGCTCGAGCAGGCGATCGCGGTGGTACGTGATCTAAACCAGCGGCACATGATGGCCACGCTCGACATTCTGGGCGAGCACATCCATCGCGTGGCTGAAGCCGAGGGGCCGCGCGACGCGTATCTTGCGCTGCTCGACGAGATCCAGCGGACCGGTGTTCAATCGAACGTCTCGGTCAAGCTCACGCAGCTCGGCCTCAAGATCGATCCGGAGCAGTGCTACCGGAACATTCGAACCTTGGTGGCGCGCGCCCGCGCGATCGACTCCTTCGTGCGCATCGACATGGAGGACACGAGCTGCACCGACGACACGCTCGCGATCTACCGCCGGCTTCGCTCGGAGGGGCTCGACAACACCGGCGTGGTGCTGCAGGCGATGCTCCGCCGCACGCTGCGCGACGCGAGCGACCTCGGTCGTGATCGCACCAACGTGCGCCTCTGCAAGGGCATCTATGTCGAGCCGCGCCATCATGCCTATCAGGACAGGGATCTCGTGCGGCGAAGCTACGTCGCCTCGCTCGAGCGGCTGTTCCGTGCGGGCTCCTACGTCGGGATCGCGACCCACGACGAGATCCTGGTTTTCGAAGCGTTGCGTCTGGTCGAGAAGATGGGCTTGGCGCCGGAGCAATACGAATTCCAGATGCTGCTGGGCGTGGAGGAGGAACTTCGCCAGATCCTGGTCGACGGCGGTCATCGCCTTCGCGTCTACGTCCCCTTCGGCGAGCACTGGTACGCCTACTCCGTCCGGCGCATGCGCGAGAATCCGAAGTTGGCCGGCCACATCGCGCGCGCGATCCTGGGCCGCATGGCCGGTGCGGCGGGGGTGACGCGAAGATGAACCTCCGCCGGGTCGTCCTGGTCGCGCTGCTTCTCGTCGCGACCGCGTGCGCGGCCCGAGCCGACGTGGTGCTCAAAATTCCTCTCGCCGACGCGATCGGCCCTGCGACCGCCGCATTCGTGGTCGACGGCATCGCGCGAGCCGAGCGGGATTCGGTCGATCTCGTCGTGATCGAGCTCGATACCCCGGGCGGCCTCGACACCTCGATGCGGCAGATCGTGAAGGCGATCCTGGGAGCGTCGGTGCCGATCGCCGTCTATGTCGCGCCGGCCGGCGCGAGGGCCGCCTCCGCCGGGCTCTTCATCGCACTGGCGGCGCCGATCGCGGCGATGGCGCCCGGAACGAGCATCGGCGCCGCGCACCCGGTTGGGATGGGCGGCGCTTCGCCCGACTCCGTCATGTCGAAGAAGGTCACCAACGATGCCGCGGCCTACGCCCGCTCGCTCGCCGATCGAACGCACCGAAACGCGCGTTGGGCCGAGTCGGCGGTGCGCGAGAGTCGATCGCTCTCCGCGGAGGAAGCGGTGCGCGACAGCGTGGTCGATCTCCTGGCGGAGAACTTCGACGCTCTGCTCCTCGCGCTCGATGGAAGAACGGTGAAGACCTTCGATCGAATGCATCAGCTGCACACCGCGCAGGCGACGATTCGAAGCCACGAGATGGGTTGGCGCGGCCGCCTGCTCAGCTTTCTCTCCAACCCGAATCTCGCCTACCTCCTCTTCATGGCGGGTCTCCTCGGGCTGAGCTTGGAGCTGTATCACCCGGGCGCGATCCTTCCCGGCGTGGTGGGAGGGATCGCGATGATCCTCGCCTTCTACGCGTTCCAGAACCTGCCGGTGCGCACGGCGGGGCTGCTCCTGATCGTGCTCGCGATCGTCCTCTTCATATTGGAGGTCAAGGTGACGAGCTACGGACTGCTCTCGATCGGGGGCGTGACCAGCCTCCTCCTCGGTTCGCTCTTCTTCTTCGAGAGCGGCGCGCCGGTCAGGGTCTCGCTTTCGGTCGTGATCACCGCCGTGGTCGCGCTCAGCGCGTTCTTCATCTTCGCGCTCGGGTTGGCGGCGCGGGCGCAACGCAAAAAGCCTCTCACCGGCAGCGAGGGGATGGTGGGCGAGGTCGGCCGCGCGGTGACCGACCTCTCGCCCTTCGGTCAGGTCGATGTTCACGGGGAGTACTGGCGAGCGCACGCGGCGAGCCCCGTCGCTTCCGGCACAGCCGTACGAGTGCTGCACGTGCGCGGACTGGAGCTCGAGGTCGAGCCGAGCGCGGTTCGGCTCGAGGGGAGGTAGCATGAACTTGATCTCGTTCCCCTTGGCGGTCCTCGTCGTCATCGGGCTCTTTCTCTTCATGAGCGCGGTGCGCGTGCTGCGCGAGTACGAGCGCGGCGTGGTCTTTCGCCTGGGGAAGGCGATCGGACCGAAGGGGCCGGGCCTCATCCTGCTCATTCCGATGATCGACAAGATGGTGGTGGTAAGCCTTCGCACCGTCACGATGGACGTTCCACCGCAGCAGATCATCACGCGGGACAACGTTACCGTGTCGGTCAACGCGGTGGTCTACTTCCGCGTGGTCGATCCGCAGCGCGCGGTGATCGAGGTCGAGAACTACCACTTCGCCACCTCGCAGCTGGCGCAGACGACGCTGCGGAGCATCGTCGGCCAAGTCGAGCTCGACCATCTGCTCTCCGACCGCGAGAAGCTCAACCAGGAGCTCCAGCTCATCCTCGATCGTCAGACCGATCCGTGGGGGATCAAGATCTCGATGGTGGAGCTGAAGGACGTCGGGCTGCCGGAGGAGATGCGTCGCGCGATGGCGAAGCAGGCCGAGGCAGAGCGCGAGCGACGCGCGAAGATCATCGCGGCGGAAGGTGAGGAGCAGGCGGCGCTCAAGCTGGGCGAGGCGGCCGCGATCATGGAGAAGCACCCGATCTCGCTTCAGCTCCGATATCTGCAGACCTTGGTCGAGATCGCGACGGAGAACAACTCGACCACCGTCTTCCCGGTCCCGATCGACCTCCTTCGACCCTTCATGGACCGCGCGCTCAAGCCGGGCGCCTAACCCGGAAGCACCCAAGAAGCACCCAAATCGAGAGCCCCCCGGGGAAACCCGAGGGGCTCTGTGTTGGTCGAGGTCGCTTCGATCGGAGCACGCGCTTGGGGCGCGGCTTCACCCAAGCGAAGCGACTAGTGCGTGCGAACGATCAGGCCCTTGCCGACGCCCTGCGGCGAGTAAAGGCGGTAGTAGTACGCGCCCGCCGCCACGCCGTTGCCGTTCCCGTCGGTGCCGTCCCACGACACATGCGCGAGCCCCGGTTCGAAGCGAAGGCCGTCGAAGGATCGAACCCGCCGCCCGTCCGCGCCGAAGATCTCGAGCCGGGCTTCGCTCGCGTTCTCGATGCCGAAGTAGAGCTCGGTCGATCCGTGGAAGGGATTCGGCTGCGCCCATGAAGGAACGGGAGCCTTGCTCTCCATCGGAACGACGCCGGCCGCCTGGTTGCCCACGAAGACGCGGTAGTGGCACCACTGCCAGAAGCTCGGGTTCTTCCACGAGTGGAGCTCGAGATCGAGCCGTCCCTTCCCTGGAGTGTTGAACATGAAGAAGTCGACCCGCACGTTGTCCTGCACGTTGGCGGGTAGGTACATCGAGGCGTCGCCGAGGTAGCAGATGCCGTTCGAGTCCTGGCAGTACTGCCCGAACCACGGAGAGGGCATCGTCGTGTTCAGGAAGCAGACCGCGGAGTCGGGCGTGGCGGTCGCGTTCTTGATCGGCGTCATGAAGAAGGTGTCGTTGCCGGTGGCGAGGAACTGCGTGTTGTTCGAGCAGTCGATGTTGATCTTCGCCGTCGGCACCGCCACTCCGTTGAAGAGCGTATAGGTGCAGCGCGCGATATCGGTCGGGTCGGCGACGCGCTTCGCCTCGATGCGCACCCAGCCGACCCCCGGCCCCGGCGAGAGGAAGCGGAGGAAGTCGACTCGGATCGTATCCACCTCGACCGAGGAAACGGTCACGACGTGGTTGTCGATGTAGCAGATGCCGGTCGAGGTCTGGCAGAACTGGCCGAACCAGTCGCCATCCGGAAAGTAGGTCGAGAAGGTGATCTGGATCTGGTCCGGTAGCGTGCCGTTGCTTCCGCGGATCGGAGCGCGGAACTCGACGTCACTCGAACCGAGCGGCACTGCCTTGTACGACTCGCCCTGCTCGAAGTAGAGGGCGTGGCTCACTTGCGGCATCGCGACCAGAAGCGCCAAGCAAAGGATCCATCCAAACCGACGCAAAAGCATTCTGACCCCCTGAAGGTGGTGGCTTGTCCGTGGACAGGTCGGGGGACGACCCCCGGGTCGCGTCCGACGCAGGCGCTTCGCACGCGGTTCGCGGTTCCGGGCGTGCGGCGTCTGCTGAGCAAAAGACCCGTTGAAAAAGGTATCAGTCGATCGAGCCGGGTGTCAATGCGGCGGCCAGATATCGGCGAGGAGTTGCGTCATGGCGCAAGCGATTCGGTGGGGAAGGGGCGAGCCAGAACGGGATCCAGGTTGGTCGAAACGAAGTCCGTTCCGGGGGAGCCGGCCTGGAGCCATGCGCCGATCCACGCCACGCAGCGGAGGACGCCATCGGTCTTCTCCGGGTGGGTGCGTGACGACAGGCGAACGATGCTCTCCTCCCCTTGCGCCGAGGCGGTGATGAGGAACCCCTGGCGGAGATGTCCCTCGACCACGGAGCACTCGACCAAGAGGAGCCGACCCTGGCTCGAGAGGTAGCACTCCTCCGCCTTCAGCACGATCCCTTCCTCACGCAAGGCACGGGGATGGAATTCGCGGTGATAGCGCGCGAGGTCCGTCGTGCCGAGCAGCTTCACGTGAGGCATCGCGTTCAGTTGTTCCGTGCGCGAACGCGACCGAGCGCTTGCTTCGCGAGGAGATAGCGTGGCTCGGCGCGAAGCGCCAAGGCGAAGTACCGCTCGGCTTGATCGAAGAGGAATCGATGCTCGTAGATCCGGCCAAGGTTGTAGAGCGGGAAGTGGTAGGAGCTGTAGCGACGCGCGCGCGTGGCGGCCCAGAGCCAGGTCTCCGCTTCCTCCCATCGGCCGAGCTCGATCAAGTACGCCCCGATGTCGTTGTATGGATTCCCGAACTCGGGATCGACGTCGATGGCGTCACGACAGCAGCTCATCGCGGTCGCGAAGTCCTTCTTGAAGGAGTGGGTCCACCCGAGAAAGGTGTAGGCCTCCGCGGTGGGGAAGAGCTCGATCGAGGCGCGATAGAGACCGAGCGCTTCGTCGATCTCGCCTTTCATCTGCGCGCGATAGGCTCGACGGAAGAGCTGCCGCGCCCGCTGCTTTGGCGTCGCGCTTGGATCGAGATCAGGCATGGGGTGATCTTCCCGAAGAGGGGCTTGGGTGTCAATCTTCCGCCCGGCCTCGGGCGACTTGCAGCGGTGGGGAATGGCCCGTACGCTCCGGCCATGCGATTCAATCGAGCGTCGTTCCTCACGTGGGCACTGCTTTGCTCTTCGCTTCTCGCGATCGTGTCTTGGGCCGCGTCGGCCGACGACCTTGAAGGCGCGGCCGCGTTGGCGACGCTCGAGGCGGCCCGCGCGCGCGTGAGAGCCAACCCCGCCGACGGCGGAGCTCGTCTCGCGCTAGGAGAGCTCTATGTCGAGCGCGCGAATTGGACCGACGCGAGGAGCGAGCTCGAGGTGGCGCTCGCCCACTTGCCGTCAGGCGCTGATTCCTTGCGGGCGGCGCACCTCCATGCGCGTTCACTCCTCTCGCTCGGTCTGAAGATGCGCGCGACGCGAGCACTGGCCGAGCTCTCTCGCCGGCCCGGAGCGCCCGCCGGCGCGTTGCATGATCTGGCGCTGCTCTGGGAGCAGGACCAATTCAGCACCGAAGCGTTGGCCCTCGAAATGGAAGCGGTCGAGCGTGCGCCCGAGGACGCGATCTCTCTACGCCAAGCGGCTGCGAGCTGGAAAGCGCGAGGCCACCTCGAGCAGTCCTATCTCCTGCTGGAACGTCTCGAAGGAGTGGGGCTCGCCGAGTCGGAGGACCTCTTCCAGCTGGGGCTGATGGCGCATCGATTGGGCGACTACGAGCGCGCGCGAAATGCCTACGAAGCGTGCTTGGCGAAGGACCCGACGCACCCGGAAGCCTGCTACAACCTCGCCTTGGTGCTTCGGGAGCACCACGAGCCCGACGCGTCGATCGCGAGCTTCGAACGGGTGCTCACGCTTCGCCCAAAGTACGAGCCCGCCTACTTCGAGCTCGGCGGCTATCTCCTGGAGCTGGGTCGGAAGGACGCGGCGCAACTCGTCTTCGAGCGCTACCTCGCGGCCGGCGAGGACACGCTCGCGATGGAGGAGGCGCGGGACATCCTCCACCAGCTCAAGACGGGCGAGAATCCCTGGGCCGATCCGGCGGCCGACAGCTTGCGGCAGATCCTCGGATACACCCGCTAGCACGAACGATCCCCGCGGCTTGCTCGCGGTCGCTAGATCGTCGGATCGAAGCCTTCGAGGTTGTAGGGGGGCAGGACGTCGCGCAGCACCTCGAGCGCCGGCGTGACGCGGATGAACGGCGGCATGATGTACGCGCATAGGATTCGCGTCGAGGTCCGCGACGAGG
>CAZZAH010000085.1:7956-11804 GCA_964652115.1 uncultured bacterium
GGACACGCTCGCGATGGAGGAGGCGCGGGACATCCTCCACCAGCTCTAGACGGGCGAGAATCCGTGGGCCGATCCGGCGGCCGACAGCTTGCGGCAGATCCTCGGATACACGCGCTAGATCGGTGCTTCTCTAGATCGTCGGATCGAAGCCTTCGAGGTCGTAGGGGGGCAGGACGTCGCGCAGCACCTCGAGCGCCGGTTCGACGCGGCTGAACGGCGGCATGATGTACGCGCCTCGAATTCGCGTCGAGGTCCGCGCCGCGGTCAGGGCCTCACGCGCGATCTCGACCCCCACGCGCTTGGCGTCGTCGCCGTTTTCCGCCAGGCGCATCCTCTCTCTCACCACCTCGGGGATGCTCATGCCGGGCACCTCGTTGTGGTAGAACTCCGCGTTTCGATGGCTGGTCAGGGGAAGGATGCCGACCACGATCGGAATCGGCACGTCTTCCGTTCGCCGCAGGAATTCATGCAGGAGATCGAGGTCGAAGACCGGCTGGGTTAGCGCGTACTCCGCGCCGGCTTCGACCTTCTGCCGAAAGCGCCGCACTTCCTCGTCGAGGTTGATCGCCCCGGGGTTCGCACCGACGCCGATGTGAAACGCGGTTGGAGGCCCGAGCGGCGCGCCTGCCAGATCCCGGCCGTGGTTCAAGCGCTGCACGATGCCGGTCAGCCCGATCGAATCGACATCGAAGACCGCGGTGGCGTTGGGATAGTCGCCGAGCTTCGGTGGATCGCCGGTGATGATGATGAGGTTTCGCTGACCCAAGGCATGGGAGCCGAGGAGATCGGACTGCATGCCGAGCAGGTTTCGATCTCGGCAGCAGTAGTGGAGCAGCACCTCGATCCCAACTTGTCGCGCGACGATGACCGAGAGCGCGAGCGGGCTCATGCGCGCGCTCGCCCGCGGGCCGTCGGGGATGTTGACCGCGTCGACCCCGGCCGCGTGGAGCTTCGCCGCGGCCTTCAAGAACCGGCTGGTGTCGGTCCCCTTGGGCGGAGAGATCTCGACGCTGGTGACGAACTCGCCCGCGGCGAGCCGGCGCGCGAAGCGGCTTCGCTCCGCGACGGGGATCGGCTCGATCGATTCGGTTTCGGTCCGCGGGAGTGGATGGGTCACCTCGACGCGAGTCGGCTGGAGCGCGCGGACCGCTCCACGCATCGCGCGGATGTGCTCAGGGGTCGTTCCGCAGCAGCCTCCGACCACGCGCGCGCCGCATCCTTTGATGAAGCGTCGAGCGTAGGTCGACAGATACTCGGGCGACGAGAAGTAGATCACGCGGCCTTCGACCCACTGCGGCGCCCCGGCGTTGGGCTGAGCCGCGAGATAGAAATCGCCCGCGGCCGACATCTCCTCCAACACGTCGAGCATCGGCGCCGGACCGACCGAGCAGTTGCACCCGACCACGTTGGCTCCGAGCTCGTGCATCCAGACCGCGAGCTCGCCCGGGCGATCGCCGTGCACGGTGAGCCCATCGTCGCCGAAGGTCATCTGCGCGATGATCGGAAGCTCGGACTGCTCGCGCACCGCGCGGATCGCCCCTTCCATCTCCTCGCGATGGCTGATCGTTTCGATGATGAAGACGTCGACGCCGCCCTCGATCAGGCCGCGCACCTGCTCTTCGTAGATGCCGCGGATCTCGTCGGCCGCGATGCGCTCGCGCGTCTGGAGCGGATTGCTGAGGGGGCCGATCGAGCCCGCGACGTAGGCATCGCGATGCGAATCCTGGATCGCCTTTCGCGCGGCGTCGACCGCGGCGCGGTTGATCGCCAGGACCTTCGTCTCGAGGCCGTGAGGGAGAAGCTTCCAACGGTTCGCGCCGAAGGTGTTGGTCTCGATGATGTCGGCGCCGGCCTGGAGGTAGTCCTTGTGGATGTCGGTCACGAGCGAGGCGTTCGAGAGGTTGAGCTCGTCGAAGCAGCGATTGATGTAGATGCCGCGCGCGTAGAGCATCGTGCCCATCGCCCCGTCGCACAGCAGCACGGCATCGGCCAATCGGTCGAGGAAGGGATCGGGCAAGCAGGTCCTCTCTTTCAAACCACCTTGGAGCTTCCGCGAAATCTAGGGAGCGCTTCGCAAGCGGTCAAGGCGCGCGATCCCACGGCGCGCGTTCGGCCGCTCTCCCGGCCTCGCGAGCTTTGCCGCTCGGCGCGCGAGTCCTATACTGCCGCCTCCCCGACGAACCAACGACAGAAGGAGTGCGTGTGAGCTCGATGCTTCGATTGATGCGGTGGTGCCTGGTCTCTCTGCTTCTCCTCACGGTCTCCTGCGCGCCGCGATCGTCGGGTCCACGCGTGCTCTTGGTCGGGCTCGACGGCGGTGATTGGGCGATCATCGATCCGCTGCTCGCCTCCGGGCGCATGCCGCACTTGAAGTCGGTCCTCGATCGCGGCGTGCGCGCGCCGTTGCGCTCGATGTTGCCGATGATCTCGCCCGTCATCTGGACCACGATCGCCACCGGCGTGGGACCGGACCGCCACGGCGTCGTCGACTTCACCGTGCCGGAGCCGTCGACCGGAAACCCGATGGTGATCACGAGCCAGCATCGCCAAGCCAAGGCCTTCTGGGACATCCTGACCGCGGCGAAGCACTCGGTGGGCGTCGTCGGTTGGTGGGCGAGCTGGCCGGCGGAGACGGTCGACGGCGCGATGGTTTCGGATCGCCTCTTTGCGCATCCCTTTCTTCCGGGCGAGGAGCCACAGAAAGAGGTGACCTATCCGACCGCGCTCGAGGCGCGTCTCGAGCGGCTTCTGCTCTCGCCGCGCGACGTCGACTACGCGACCGCCTCGCGCTTCCTCAAGATCGAACCCCAGGCCTACGACCCGACGAAGCCGATCGACTTCGCCGACCCGATCTCGCACTTCCGACAGATCTACGCGTCGATGACGAACGTGGCGCGGGTCGGCCTCGACCTGATCAAGCACGAGAAGCCGGAGCTCCTCGCGGTTTACTTCGAAGGGACCGACACCGCGGGGCACATGTACATGCGCTACGCCCCGCCCGAGTATCCGCACACGACCGAAGCGGAGCGCGCCGCGTACGGCGAGACGGTGAACGAGGTCTACAGCTACTGGGACGAGCTTCTGGGCGAGCTGATCGACGCAGCCGGGCCCGAGGCCAGCGTCATGATCGTGTCCGATCACGGATTCTTGAGCGGCGACGGACGACCGATCGAGAAGAAGTCGACCGTCGACTACGCCACCGCGGCGGAGTGGCATCGACTCGAAGGGGTCTTCGCGATGGCGGGCCCGGGCGTGAAGCAAGGCGCGACGCTCGAGACTCCGTCGGTCTTCGATATCTTCCCGACGCTGCTGGCGCTCTTCGATCTGCCGGTGCCGAAGGATGGGTTGGGCAAGGTGATCGACGCCGCCTTCGTCACGCCTCCCGCCGCCAAATCGATCGAGAGCTATCAGGATGCAGCCTGGACGGAGGCGCGACGGAGCTCGCTCAAGCAGGCGACCACGGTCGACGCGGAGATGATGGAGAAGCTTCGCTCGCTCGGGTACATCGGCGGGGGAGAGACCGGCACCACCGTGTCGCTTCGCGGAAGGCTCGCGCTCTCCGAGTACTTCATGTACATGCGGCAGTGGACCAAGGCCGCGGCCGAGCTCCAGAGTCTGACGACCGACGCGCCCGAGTTCGCCGATGGGCACTACCAGCTGGGGCTGGTCGCGCTGTCGGTCAAGGATCTCGGTCGAGCCGAGGCGAGCTTTCGCCGCACACTCGAGATCGATCCGAATCGCGTGCCCGCGATGCAGAACTTAGCCTCCGTGCTGCGGCAGACGGACCGGCGGACCGAGGCGATCGAGCTGATGCGGCGGGCCGCCGAGGTGGACCCGCTCGCGGTCGC
>CAZZAH010000086.1:0-2420 GCA_964652115.1 uncultured bacterium
GCCCCAACCAGGCCAGCTCCGGCTTGAGCGAAAGCCAGTGCAGCTTGGCCGCGATCCCCAACGCGAGCAGCGGCAGGAAGGCGCGCAGACCACACGCCGCCGCGAGCGCGATGGCGCTCAGGAGCGCGAGGAACCAATCCCGATTGAGCTCGAACGGCATGGCGGGAATCTACCGCAAAAAGGAGAGCACGATCGGCAGGATGGCGATGCTCGCGAGCGTGGCCAGGAGCACCGCCGAGGCGAGGCTCGCCGCGTCGTGACCCGCGCGCCGCGCGAGCACGACGTTCACCACCGCGGGCGGCAGCAGTGCGTAGAGGATCAGGATCTTCCGCACGATTCCCACCGGGTGGAGCAGCGCCAAGGTCAGCGCGAGACCGACCGCTCCCGTCGCGTAGCGCAGCGCCGCGATCAGCATCGACTCCTTGAACGCGACGAGCTCGGTGCGCGCGAGGGAATCGCCGAAGACGATCAGCATGGTCGGGACCGCCGCGGTCGACGCGAGCCGAGGCGCGCTGAGCAGGGCCTCGGGCACGGCGATCCCACTCACCTTGATCAGCGCGGCGAGGACGGCGGCCCACACCGTCGGCTCCTGCAGAGCTTCGCGCCAGCGAACCGCGCCGTGCAACACGGCGACCCCGATCGTGAACACGAGGAAGCTCGTGACGATGTAGCACACCGCCGCGCGCGAGAGCCCGTCGGCGCCGAAGTTCGCGAGCACGAGCGGAAAGGGGATGTTGGCCGAGTTGACGAAGGCGATCGGCAGCACCAGCTCCCGCTTGTGCGAGAGCCGGAACGCGCGAAGGACGAGCCATCCGAGGCCGAGGCCGCACGAGATCTGGATGACCGTGCCGAGCATCAGCTCGCGCACGTCGCCGCCGCCGATCCGCGCGTCGACGATCGCGATGAAGATGAGGCACGGCATGAAGAGGTTCGTCACCAAACGCAGCGTGGCGGAGAGATCGGGCCGCGAGCGGCGCGAGTAGATCCAACCGACCGCGATCAGCCCGAAGACCTCCGCGACCGAGAGCAGGACGCGCGATAGATCGGGATTCAGGCTCGCGGCGACTCCGCCGCCGGATCGATCACCAGCTCGGAGCCGCGCGGCTGGTGGTAGTAGCCGAACCAGAACTGCGCGCGCGGCGCGTGGACCGTCCCGGGTCCGTGATAGAGGACGTCACTCGGCCCGATCACGACCGGATTTCCTTCATCGTCGACATCGATCAGCTCGCCGACGAAGGTGCCGATCTTCTCGCCGTAGTCCGCGCCGGGGCGGTGCAGATGACGCGGCGCGGTCGACTCCGCGATGACGGCGAAAACGTAGACCTCGCCGGTCGCGCGATTGCCACCGAGCACGGCATAGGCGGTGCCGCGCCCGGCGTCATCGGCGTCGACCCGCCACTTCAGATTCGGAAACCCGGCCACAACCTCGGCTATCGTCTTCATGCGCTCTCCTCCTTGTCGCGGCCGGCAGCATAGCGCAGCGAGCGGCCGCCGCGTCGAGCCGCATCGCACGGCTTGACTCGCGGCTCGATTGCCGTACAGTCGTTCGGCATGACCCCGGCAAATCGACCCCAGGCGATCGCCCTTCCCGGCCTCGAGGCCGAGGAGGCGACGGCGAGCATTCCCGACGCGCCTCTCCGAGAAAAACGGAGTGCCGAGGAGGTGATCGCGGAGTTCCGCCCGATCGTGGTGCGGAGCCTCCTCAACGCGAACAAGAACCGCGGCCTCCCCTTTCGCTGGACGATCAATCCCTATCGCGGCTGCGAATTCGGCTGCGGCTACTGCTACGCCCGCTACACCCACACCTTCTTGGGTCACGAGGACCCCGAGGCTTTCGAGCGCCGCATCTACTTGAAGCTCGACGCGGCGCGCGTGCTGCGGGAGACGCTGCGCCCCGGCATCCTTCGCGGGCAACCGGTCGCGATCGGCACCGCCACCGATCCTTATCAACCGGCCGAGCGGCACTTCGGCATCACGCGGTCGATCCTCGAGGTGCTGGTCGATCAGCCCGAGCTCGAGCTCACCATCACGACCAAGAGTCCGCTCGTGCTGCGCGATCTCGATCTGCTTCGCCGCATCGCCGCCCGGCAGGCGCTCACGGTCAACATCACGATCACGACGCTGCATCAGGATCTCGCGCGGATCCTGGAGCGCGGCGCGCCGACCCCGCGCCGTCGTTTGGAGACGATCGCGGCGCTGGCGGAGGCGGGGATCCCGACCGCGCTCTTCGTGATGCCGATCCTTCCTGGCATCACCGACGACGCGGGTGATCTCGCGCGCCTGCTTCGCGCGGCCAAGCGCATGGGCGCGACGATCGCCGAAGGGAACACGCTCCATCTGGAGTCGGCGCCGCGGAAGGCGTTCCTGCCCTTGCTCGAGCGACACTTCCCCGAGCTGGCGGCACGCTATCGCCGCTGGTA
>CAZZAH010000086.1:2520-6817 GCA_964652115.1 uncultured bacterium
TCCTTCGGGCGCATGCCTTCGATCGCGAAGCGCACGCGATGCTTCCCCGCGGTCAGCGCATCGGAGAGATCGATCTCGTGCGGCTCGACCTCACGCCCCGGACACCAGCCGCTCCGCTTGTAGTCGGACGACCAGGAGCCGTCGGTCCAGCGCGAGCAGTAGGGATTGATCGCGCGGTTTTCTCCGCAGTCGGTGCGCCAGGGATGGAAGCGCTCCACCACCACGCCGTCGACCGAGATGACATTCGCCTTGGAGACGAACTCGTCCTCGTCGCGCCCATCGGTGCAGTGGCCGGTCGAGGTGTAGATCATGACCACGCGAGCGAGCCCGGGCGGCACGACCACTTCGACCTCTTCGCCCGCAGCGTTCTTCTCTGCGTTGAAGCTCTCGGCGTAGAAGACCGGCGCGGCCCAGCTCGGTGGATCTGCGGTCGTGTCGGGGATCGCGGTCAACTCCACATCGACCGTCCACGCCGGATGCACCCAGGTATCGATGAAGAGCGCGAAGTCGTGGCGATCATGCAGGAGCGGCGCGAAACGCGTGACGTCGAAGGTCCAATCGGTGGTCCCACCGTACGCGGTCATGAAGCGCGCGAGCTCGAGGTCGGGCGCGCCCGGCACGATCAGACGAAAGTTGCCGGCGCGATCCCAACGGTCGTGCACGCTCCTCTCGTCGAGCGGAACGGGATGGACGGTGATCTTGGCCTCGAGTCGGGCGTGTCCCTTCGCCCCTGGCATCGTGGCTTCGGCAAACGCGACGCGACCGTTCTCGCCCACGCGATAGGAGGGGTTGGCGAAGCTCGCAGTCGAATCGGGAGCGAAGAAGATCGAAGCGGCTTGAAAGATGGTTGCGCCCACCGGCGCCCCTGCGTCCGCGCCTGCAGCTGCAGCGGCGACCAGAAAGGCGAGCGCGGCCGCGACCCAGGTCGCCGGCCGCGCTCCATCGCGAGTTACTTGCAGTGTGCCTCGTACGCGTGCACGAGCTTGTCGCGCACCGCCTGCGGCGAGGTCCCCTCGATCTGGTGACGCTGGATCAGCTCGACCAGCTTGCCGTCCTTGAAGAGCGCCGCCTGAGGCGAGCTCGGCGGGTAGTCGGCAAAGTAGCTGCGCGCGCGCTCGGTCGCCTCGAGGTCGACGCCCGCGAAGACGCTCGCGACGTGGTCCGGCTTGACCGCGCTCTCGAGCGAGAGTGCGAGCCCGGGCCTCGCCATTCCCGCCGCGCAACCGCAGACCGAGTTGACGAACACGAGCACCGTGCCCGCTCCCGGCTTGAGGAGTTGATCGACCTCCTCGGGGGTGCGGAGCTGCTCCACACCCATCTCCTGAATCTCCATCCGCATCGGCTCGGTGAACGCAGCCGGGTAGCGACTCATCCTGTCCTCCTTCATGCCAGACCGCGCCGCTCGCGCGGGGGTCGATACTTCTCTTGTTGACCGCGGATTGTAGCGCACGAGGTCAAGCGCTGGGTAAACTCCGGCCCGCGAGAGGAGGCCGAGATGGACGAAGCGCCGGTCGAGGAACCGCGGCTCGCGAGCCCGCGAGTCGGGCTCCTTCCATGGCTCTTCTGGATGGTAGCGGGTGGGCTGCTCCTCATGTGGCTCAGCGGCGACCTCTTCCCCGTCCCTCCCAATCGCGAGGTCGGCCTCATCATGTGCCGAGGGGCCTTCTTTCTCTCCGCGATCGCCGTGACCTTGGTCTTGAGCGCGCGGGGCGGAGGTTCGCCCTTCGCCCTCTTCGGGCCGGTGCCGACGGGACAACATCTCCTGCTCGCGACCGCGATGGCCCTGGCCTTCGTGCCGTTCAAGATCGGCACCTTCTCGCTCCTCTGGACGCCGCTGTCGTACTGGTCGCCCGCGCTCGCGTCGAGCGTGCTCGATGGAGGCGGGAGCGCGCTCGGGGCGCTCGAGTCGCCGTGGACCTGGGGGGCGATCTTCTATCTGGTGGTGGCGGAGGCATTGGCCGAGGAGCTTCTCTTCCGCCGCGTCGCGCTTGACGCTTGGGCGCCTCGGCAGGGCGTCGTTCGCGCGGCGTTTCGTTCGTCGATCCTCTTCGCGTGCCTGCATCCGGATTGGCTGGGGTCGCTCTGCTTCGGGATCGCGTCGGCGATGCTGCTCCTTCGGACCGGGAGCTTGTGGCCCTCGATCGCCTTTCACGCCGTGACGAGCGCGCTGATGGTCGGCCTGGCTCGATTCGGAAGGACGACACCGCTCCATCTCGCGCGAAGTGTCGAGGAGCTAAGGGAGCACCTGGCGCGCGACCTTTCGCTGCTCGTGATCGGGGTCGGGGCGATGGTGCTGCTCTGGCGATTCTTCGAGCCGGCCCGGCCCTGGACCCTTCCCCTTTCCTCGCGAGAGGAGAATGATCGGAACCCGGCGGAAGTGGGCCCCGTAGTGCCGCCTGCCACGAGATAGAGAGTCATCCCCCAGAGTCGAGGAGGTCATCATGTCGCGCAAACCGGCCCGCCCATCCTTCCTTCGTTCCTGCGCCATCGGATTGAGCACACTCGGGATCAGCGCCCTCGCGCTCGGCTTCGCCGGCTCGAACGCCTGGGCCAAGGGGGACAAGCTCTGGTTTCATCTGAACGTCAGCTCCCCGACCGACTCCGAGCACGTGCACATCAACCTTCCGCTCTCGGTGGCGGAGGCGCTCCTTCCCTCGATCTCCTCCGAGCATTTGGACTCGGGCCACCTGAAGCTCGACCTCAACGGTCACCGCATGACGGTCGACGATCTGCGGAGCATGTGGACCGCGGCGAAGGACATCGAGGACGGTGAGTTCATCACGGTCGAGAGCAAGGGCGACGAGGTTCACATCAGCCGAAGCGGCGAGTTCATGCTGGTCAACGCCGATGACCACGAATCCAAGGTCGAGATCAAGATGCCGATCAAGGTGGTCGATGCGGTCCTCTCCGGCCAAGGCGACGAGCTCGACCTCGAGGCCGGGATGAAGGCTCTCCGCGAGCATGGCCCCGGCGATCTTCTCACCGTGACCGACGGCGATGAGTCGGTCCACATCTGGATCGACTCCAAGAGCACCAGCGACGACTAGCAGGCGCGATTACCAGGAGGCAGCATGACCCCGGCGAGGAAGCAATCGGTTCTCTTGATCGCGTTCCTGCTCGTCGCGACCGCGACGACGGTCGGCGCGGTCTCCAACTTCGCGAAGAACGGCCTGATCTCGGTCAAGGTGCGCGAGCAGGACGGGACCAACATCAACCTGCACGTTCCGTCGGCCGCGGTCTGGGCGGCGCTCCCCTTCATTCCGGATCGAGTGCTCGACCGCGGTGGAGACAAGCTGGAGGAGTGGTCACCGCTGGCGCGCGAGGTTCTCGATGAGCTCGCGGACTGCGAGGACTTCAGCATGGTCTCGGTCGAGTCGGCGGACGAAACGGTCAAAATCACGAAGCGCGACGACAACCTCGTCATCCGCGTGCTTGACCGAGAGTCCGATGTTGAGGTGACCCTTCCGTTGGGCACCGCCAAGCTGGTGCTCCGGCGACTAGAGGATGCCCACGGGGTGTAACGCCGCCCCGAGTTCCTCGACCTAAGACTGGAGAGCTCCTCGATCGCCTCCGCCGGAGACGATCGGGGAGTTTTTCTGTCCCGCCCGCCGATGCATTAGACTGGGGCCCTGCCCGCGGCGGGCTTTCGCCGAGTTGCCAGACAAGCCGGCATTGGACGGCAAGGAGCCTTCGATGGACCCCGAGATCAAGATCAAGGCGACCCCTTCGGTCGCCGACCCCAGTCGCTGCGCCTTCCAGGTGGATCGACCCGTCTTCGAAAACCACGCGTTCTACTTCACGAAAGAGCGCGCGTCCGGCTCGCCGTTGGCGGAGCGGATCCTCGCGATCGAGGGGATGGAAGCGGTCCTCATCTCGCACGACACCGTGACCGCCATCGCCGAGGGCTATCCGGATTGGCGCGGGGCCGGCCGCGAGATCGGCGCCGCCATTCGCGAGGTGCTGGGCTCCGGCAAGCCGGCGGTCGCGGACGAGGTGATGGAGAACATGCTCCCGCCGGAGAAGATTCGAACGGTGGTCCAGCAGGTCCTCGATACCCAGATCAACCCGACGGTCGCGATGCACGGCGGCAAGGTGCGCCTGATCGATGTCCAGACGAATAACGTCTTCATCGAGATGGGCGGCGGATGCCAGGGCTGCGGCATGGCCGACGTCACGCTCCGGAGCGGGGTCGAGCGCGCGCTGCGTGAGTTCGTGCCCGAGATCGGCGACATCCTCGACGTGACCGACCACGCATCCGGGCGGAATCCCTACTACCAGCAAGCCGGGCGATAGTCGA
>CAZZAH010000086.1:6917-9685 GCA_964652115.1 uncultured bacterium
ACCGACCACGCATCCGGGCGGAATCCCTACTACCAGCAAGCCGGGCGATAGTCGATCGCGGCGCATCGAGCCTCGGTCTCGATCGCCGCGATCGCGAAATGCGCGACCGCCCGCAATCAAACTGACGGCAAGGGCGGGATCGGTTACCTTCCGACGCTGTTGCCGCTCGGACTGGCTCGGCCCGCCTCGCTCCGCGGCAGCCGTCCCGACAACAGAATCCGCGAACATCGCCGCCCAAGGCGAGGAGCAAGCGAAGAGGAGTTTGAGCGATGGCCTACATCGTGACCGAGAACTGCCACAAGTGTCGATTCACCGACTGCGTCACCGTCTGTCCCGTCGACTGTTTTCACGGGGACGCGGAGATGCTCTACATCGACCCCAACGAGTGCATCGACTGCGGAGCCTGCGAGCCGGCTTGTCCGGTCAAGGCGATCTTCGATGAGTCTTCCGTGCCGGAGAATATGAAGAGCTGGATCGCGGTCAACTCCGAGCGCGCTGCCGGCCTGCCGGTCGTGTCGAAGCAGGAGGCTTCCTACCCCGGAGCGGAAGAGCGGAAGGCGTCGCTCGGGTTCTGATCCCCGCGCTCGCGGAGGGACCTGGGACGCGCCGGTCGCGCGCGTCTAGCTTTCTATTCCCGCAGGAGGGGTCGCGATGAATCGAAAATTGATCGGCCACGTGCTCGTGCTGCTCATCAGCATTGCCGTCGGCTTCCTCGCCGGGCAACAGTTCTACCGGCTCTTCCTGAGCATTGTGCCGCAGGCGATGCTCACGCCGATGATGCAGGCGACGATGCACGCCTCGTGCATCACGTACGGCATCGCAATCGGCGTGGTGATGTTCGTCTGGGTCGTGGCGGGGAGCGCGATCCTGAAGCTCTTCGCCCTCGGATCGGGCAAGAAGCGCGTCCCCGCACCCAAGATCTAGGCAAGCGGCCGGTCGCTGCCATTCCCTGTGGGCCCCGTCGCCTTCGCGATGGGGCTCTTCCATTGGGGTCTCCTGGAGTCGGCCTTGGCCGCGCTGCACGTTTTTCGATATGCTTTGACGCGTGCCAAAGCATTCGGCCGCGAGGATCCCCCCGTCCACTCACCATAGGAAATCCCCCATGCAGCTCCGCTCCATCTTCAGGCTCGACGCGCCGGCGCTCGCTCTTCTCCTGTCGCTGCTCGCCACCACCACGCAAGCCACCGAGCCGTCGCGCGTGGTCGTGACCGATCCGCCGGAAGAAGTCTCTCTGCCCATCGGCATGACGCCCGAGGAGATGACTCGCCGCCACGAGATCGGGGTCGGCATCCTCGCGACCCAACCGGCGACCGGTCCGATTCGTCAATGCGCTGAGTGGGAGCCGGTGACCGGGGTCCTGGTGCGCTATCCCTTCGGACATCCCTATAGCGTGCTCAAGGAGATGGCGGAGGACATCGAGCTCTGGGTGGTCGTGGCCAGCAGCTCGCAGCAGACGACCTGCTCGAATTCGCTCGCGGCCAACGGCGTCAACATGGCGAATGTCCGCTTCATCATCGCGCAGACGAACTCGATCTGGACGAGGGACTACGGACCCCAGTTCATCTTCGACGGGAACGGCGACGCCGGCATCGTCGACCATGTCTACAACCGGCCGCGCCCGCTCGATGATCAGGTCAACTACGCCGTGGGGACGGTGTGGTCGACTCCGGACTATGGCTCCTCGCTGATTCACACCGGCGGCAATTACCTCTGCGACGGCCATGGCAACGGCTACTCGACCGACCTGGTCTACGACGAGAACCCGGGACTGACCCACGCGCAGGTCGATCAAGCGATGCACGACTACCTCGGCATCAACGCCTATCACGTGGTCGATGACGTTTCGATCGGCGGGATCCACCACATGGACGTGTGGGGCAAGATGCTCGACGAGAGCACCTACCTGGTGAAGCAGGTGCCGACCAACAATCCCGACTACGCGCGCTGCGAGGCGCGGGCGGCCCAACTCGCCGCGCTCAGCGATTGCTACGGACAGCCGCTCAAGGTCGTACGCGTCTACTGTGATTGGATCAACGGCAGCGAGGTTGCCGGCTACACCAACTCGGTCATCCTGAACAACAAGGTGCTCGTTCCGACCTTCGGCATCGCCGCCGACGCGCAAGCGCTCGCGACCTATCAGGCGCTGATGCCGGGCTACGAGATCTTGGGCTTCAACGGCTCCTGGCTGTCGGACGACGCGATCCACTGCCGCGCGATGGGGATCCACGACAAGGGGATGCTCTACGTCGACACCGCGCCCTTGCCCGACACCTTGGCCGCGGGTGTGACGGCCGAGGTCGATGCGTTCATCGACGATCGAAGCGAGACGGGGCTCGTGCCCTCACAGTGCCGCCTCTACTGGAAGCGCTCGACCGACCTCGTCTACGACTCGGTGGAGCTCGATCCCCTAGGCCCGGTCGATCAGTACTTCGCCGAGATCCCGCTTCAGCCGGCGGGGACGACGGTCCAGTACTACGTGACGGCGACGGATCTCTCGGGCCGGCACTGGCAAAGGCCGGCCGGCGCGCCGATCGCGTCCTACTCCTTCTACGTGGCCGGCGCGCCCAGCGGCATCGCGGAGTGGAGCGCACCGCGCCTGCTGCTCCAGCCGGCATTTCCCAATCCCTTCCGTGAGGAAACGCTGCTTCGCTTCGACCTCGCGACCGCGGGACCGGCCGAGCTCTCGGTCTTCGACGCAGCGGGCCGGAGCCTGCGGAGTTGGAGCGAGCCTCTGCTCTCGGCCGGGCCGCACGAGCTCCGTTGGGATG
>CAZZAH010000086.1:9785-11774 GCA_964652115.1 uncultured bacterium
CGGAGTTGGAGCGAGCCTCTGCTCTCGGCCGGGCCGCACGAGCTCCGTTGGGATGGCGCCGATCAGTCGGGCCGGAGCGCTCCGGCCGGGGTCTATCTCCTTCGCGTTCGGAGCGGCGGTACCCAGAGCACCGCTCGCGCCATCCGCATCCGCTAGACCTCGCGACCGCCTTCCTCGCGATCGAACCCGGTCGCGAGGAGGACGGTTGAAAACGCGACCCCCGATCGTCTACCTTCGTCCCACGAGATTTCGCGGCGCGGGTGCGCCGAGTGCTCGTTCTCCTCGGTATGGACACGTGCATTCTCCAGCGGGGGAGCACCCCGCCTCGGCGTTCGGCCACGGCCCTTCCTTCGGGATCGAGCCTGACCACGACGAGCCGCGCGTCCCACGACCACTCCCACGCACCTCTTTCTCTATCGATCCCTTCCTGCTCGGCGCCCCAGCTCCGCACGAGCGATGCCTGAATGTCCCGAGCCATCCAGCAGAGGTAAGAATGAACAAGGACAAGAAGCGCCGCCCGGAACGCGGCTTAGGTTGGGATGACGGACCTCGCCGCCCGCTCTCGAAGGAACCCTTCGTGGAGAAGCGTCAAAACTGGCAGGATTACCTCGAGCTCTCGAGTGAGGAAGAGGACGACGAACGCGTGGACGTAGAGCGCACCGAGGACGGAGAGGATTCCACCATCCAGTAGAGCGGCACGGCCCGCACATCGTGGCTCGAACGCCATCGCGATCGCGGGCCTGTGCGTTCTGCTCGTCCTCGCATATCTGCCGGCGCTTTCCGGCGGCTTCCTCTGGGACGACGACGACTACGTCTCCCGGAACGAAACGCTTCGGACCCCGCAGGGACTCGCGCGCATCTGGTTGGAGCCGAGCGCGAGCCCGCAGTACTACCCGCTGGTCTTCACGACCTTCTGGATCGAGTCGCGCCTCTTCGGGACGCGCACGCTTGGTTTTCACCTCACGAACCTCGCGCTCCACGCGGCGACGGCGTGGCTGCTGTGGCGGCTGCTTCGTCGACTCGCGCTTCCGGGCGCGGCGTTGGCCGCGGCGCTCTTCGCCTTTCACCCGGTCGCGATGGAGTCGGTGGCATGGATCACCGAGCGGAAGAACGTAATGTCGGCGCTCTTCTACGTCGCGGCGGCGTTCGTCTACCTCGGCGCGGCGCTGCGCGACGGTTCGGAGCCTTCGTCGCCCGACTCTTCCGCGCCCCGCCGCGCGTGGATCATCGCGTTCGTGCTGTTTCTCGCGGCGCTGCTCAGCAAGACGGTCACCGCGTCGTGGCCGGCGGCGATTCTCCTGATCCTCTGGTGGCAGCGCGGCTCCCTCTCCCGACGCGACATGCTTCGCCTCGTTCCCTTCTTCCTGGTCGGCGCCGTCTTCGGGCTCACCACCGTCTGGTTGGAGAAGCATCACGTGGGAGCACAGGGCGCGGAGTTTTCCCTCAGCCCGATCGAGCGGCTGCTGGTGGCGGGACGCGCGCTCTGGTTCTACGCGGCCAAGCTCGCCTGGCCCGCGCCGCTCTCCTTCATCTATCCGCGATGGCCGATCGATGATGGGGCGATCTGGCAGTACGCGTTCCCGCTCGCGGCGCTCGCGATGCTTGTGCTGCTCTGGATGCGGCGAGATCGATGGGGACGCGGTCCGCTGGTCGCGGTGCTCCTCTTCGCCGGGACGCTCTTCCCCGCGCTCGGCCTCTTCGATGTCTATCCGATGCGCTACTCGTGGGTGGCGGATCACTTTCAGTATCACGCGTCGATCGGGCTGCTCGCGCTCTTCGCGGCCGGAGCGACTCGCTTCTGGGGACATCGGCGCGGAGCCGTGGTGGCGGCGGCGATCCCGATCCTCGTCTGCGCCGCACTGGTGCATGCGCGCGCGCCGGTCTATGCGAACCTGGAGTCGCTCTGGCGCGATACCTTGGCGAAGAACCCGTCCGGCTGGATGGCGCACCACAACCTCGGACGCCTCTACTTCGATCAGGGACGCAATG